>NZ_JBHXML010000081.1:0-46264 GCF_042720345.1 Kitasatospora sp. NPDC058478
CATCGATCCGCCCCCACCGCACGGCCCACCAACCATCTGCCCCACCCTCCCGCTTCGGGGGCGGGACGCCGGCCCGGCCGACGTCCCGCCCCCGTACGCGGTTCACGGTGCGAGCGGTGGTTGACGGTCAGTCGTCGCTGTCCTGGTCCTGGCCTTGGTCCTGGTCGTCGCCCTGGACGTCGCCGTGGCCGTGGTGCGCGGTGGCGCGGGCGAAGACCTGGGAGTCGGTGCTCGCCGGGCCGCCGGTGCCGGCGAGCAGGTTGCCGCTGGTCGAGCTGAACACCACCGTGCGGCCGCGGGCGTCCACGACCGGATCGGCCGAGGTGCCGTTGCCGAGCGAGCCGTCCGCAGCGGTGGCGACCCGCTCGGTGCGGCCGGTGCGCAGGTCGTGCCGGTAGACGTCCCAGCCCGGGTGCTGCGGGCCCGCCACCAGGTTGTCGGCGGCGGAGGCGAAGTAGACCCAGCGGTTGTCGGCGGTGATCCGGGCGTGGTCGGAGGAGCCGACCGAGGTGGTGCCGGGCAGGCCGCCGCTGATCTTCGTCACGGTGCCCTTCCCGAGGTCCCGGACGTACAGCACGGTGTGGAACCGGTGGCCGCCGGTCGACCCGCCGGGCTCGGGCAGGGCGTAGATCGCGCGCCGCCCGTCGGGGCTGATCGTCGCGCCGAAGCTCGGGGCGCCGAGCTTGCCGTCGAGGTCGAGGCTGGCGGCGGAGATCCGGCCGGACTCCACGTCGTAGGTGTAGTAGGGGGCGGTCACCGGCCGGGCCAGGTTCGGGGCCAGGCCCTTCTGGGCGCTGCGGGGCAGGGCCGGGGCGACGCCCGGGGCCAGCTCCACGTCGGCGGGGGCGGCGGCGCCCCCGGCGGCCGGGGCGGGGGTCTGGTCGGCGGGCAGCAGGTTGTCGGCCATGGAGGTGAAGCCGATGGTGCGGCCGTCCGCGCTGATCGTCGGGTGGAGGGACATGCCGTCGCCCGGCTTGCCGTCCACGCCGCGGGTCACCAGCTTGGTCTTCCCCGTCCAGCGGTCGGTGACGTAGATGTTGTAGTCCCAGGTGTAGGGCCTGGCCAGCGAGGGGTCGCCGCCCTGGAGGTCGGGGACGAGGTCCTTGCGGCTGGAGCCGAAGACCACGTAGCGGCCGTTCGCGCTGATCGAGGGCGCGTAGGAGGCGTGGAACTTGTCGGTGTCGGTGCCGGTGAGTCCGCCGCTGATCAGCTCGGTGCGGCCGGTCTTCCGGTCGCGGACGTACACCTCGTCGCGCCCCTGGACCTGCATGCCGGGCACCACGTTCTCGGCGTCGCTGTCGAAGGTGACGTAGCGGCCGTCGGCGTTGATCGCGACGTTGTCGGTGAAGCCGTTCAGCGCGCTGCCGTCGGCGGCCAGGTTGATCCGCTCGGTGCGGCCGGTCCTCAGGTCGCGGACGTAGGCGTCGCGGGCGCTCTTCGCGGGCTGGGACACCAGGTTCGTGGCCCAGGAGGTGAACAGGGCGTAGCGGCCGTTGGCGCTGATCGCCTGGCTCCACGACTGGTTGTCCGGCGCGGCGCCGGTCACCCCGACGCTGACCTGGACGGTGCCGCGCGGCGCCCGGTCGGCCTGGGCGGCCTGGACGGGTGCGGCGGTCACGGCGAGTACGGCGGTGGCCGCGAGAATGCTGCCGCCGCCGGCCAGCCACCGGTTGCGGGTGGTACGGGTGCTGCGTGTCATGACGTCTGCCTCCCCGGGGGTCGCCCGGCCGGGCTCCCTCCCGGCGACGGGCTTTCGGGAGAGCCAATCGTCGGGAGGGCCGGTGGTCAACGCCCACGGGTGATCTCGGCCGAAAATACGTCAACGGACGTATGCGGCAGGGGAGTCAGGACGTCACAGGCGGCGCAGGAAGACGTCCAGGAAGGTGTTGGTGTCACCCGGCACCAGGTCGCCGTCCGAGGCGTCGAAGATCACCGTGTCGCCGGTGGCGTCCACGTACGGGCCGTAGGAGGAGGCGGTGCTCTGCCCGCCGCTCCGGGTGAGGCTGATCCGCTCGATCCGCCCGGTCCACAGGTCGCGGCGGAACACGTCGCTGGCGGAGTTGGTGTCGTCGGGGACGAGGTTCTCGGCGGCGGAGTCGAAGTAGACCCAGCGGTCGTCGAGCGTCATGACGCCACCGGACGAGGACCACTTGGCGGTGGTGCCCGGCAGGTCGGTGTTGACCTTGGTGATCTTGCCGGTGGCCAGCTCGTGGACGTACACGTCCATCCGGATGCCGTGGGCCGGGGCGGGGGCCCCGCCGATGAAGACCGGGAGGCTGTAGATCGCGTAGCGGCCGTCCGGGCTGAGCCGGCCGTCGCGGCCGCCGTCGCTCAGGGCCCCGGTGTCGTCCAGGCTGGCGCCGGCGATCTTGCCGGTGCCGGCCTTCCAGACGTAGTACGGGTAGAACTTGGGCCCGGCCAGCTGGGGTGCCCCGGCGCCCGGCGTCGGGTCGGTGGTCGGGGTCGGGGCCGGAGTGCCCGGGAGCAGGTTCCCGGCCCGGGAGCCGAAGCCGACCGTCGAGCCGTCCGCACTGATCGTCGGACTGAAGGAGTTGTTGTCGGCGCCCTCGCCCTCCGTGCCGGAGGTGACCAGCCGGGTGGTGTGCGTCCAGCGGTCGGTGACGTAGATGTTGTTCTTACCGCGTTTCACGCCCGGGGCGAGGTCGGTGCGGCTGGAGGCGTAGGCGACGAAGCGGCCGTCCCAGCTGAGGGTGGGGCTGTCGGCGGTGCGGATGCTCTGGTCGTCGGTGCTCGCCGAACCGGGGGCGGTGATCAGCTCGGTGCGGCCGGTCCAGCGGTCGTGGACGAAGACATCGCTGCCGTGCTTCGGCTGGCCGGGCAGCACGTTGGTGGCGGCGGTGCTGAACGCCACGTACCGGCCGTCGCCGCTGATCGCGGCCTGGTTGGTGGCGGCGTCCAGCTTGGAGCCGTCGGCGGCGACGCTGACCCGCTCGACATGTCCGTTGCGCAGGTCCCGCACGTAGACCTCGTCCGAGTTCGGGGTGCCGGCCCCGGGCAGCAGGTTGGTCGCGGTCGAGCTGAACAGCGCGGAGCGGCCGTCGGCGCTCAGCCCGAGCGCGGACGAGGTGCCGTCGAGCTGCTCGCCCTTGGGCCCCTCGCTCACCCGGGAGGTGTCGCCCTTGAGCGGCCGGGCCTCGGCGGCGGGCATCGCGGCCCCGGCCACGGCGGCGGCCACCAGGACGCCGGCGGTACGGGCCAGCCAACGGCGGGTTCGTGCGGTGGTCATGGACATCCTCCCCTGATGACGGCGCCGGGCCCTCGTCACCCCCGTGGCCCGGCTCGGGAAGAGCCAATCGTCGCCCGGGCCGGGTGGTCAACCGGGCGAAGCGATCTCGTCCGGAAATACGCCACCGGTCGTATCGCCCCTTACGCGGCCCCGGCCCGAACCCCGGCCCGAATCCCGCCCCGACTCCGGGCCCGGTCCGGACCGCCCCGGCACGCTGGCAGAATTGGTCCGTGATCGACGCCCGACGGCTGCGGACCCTGCGGGCCGTGGCGGACCACCGCACCGTGACCGCCGCGGCGGCCGCCCTCTACCTGACCCCTTCCGCCGTCTCCCAGCAGCTGGCCGCCCTGGAACAGGAGACCGGCCACCACCTGCTCGCCCGCGAGGGCCGCGGGGTGCGGCTGACCGCCGCCGGGGAGATCCTGCTCGGCCACGCCGACGCCGTCCTCGCCCAGCTGGAGCGCGCCGAGGCCGACCTCGCCGCCTACAGCGCGGGCGTCTCCGGCGAGGTCACCGTCGCCTCCTTCGCCACCGGCATCGCGCTCGTCCTCGCCCCGGCGATCGGGCTGCTGGCCGCGCAGGCGCCCGGGGTGCGGCTCAAGGTGCTGGACGCGGAGGGCGACGCCAGCCTGCCGATGGTCCTCGACGGCCGGGCCGACCTCGCGGTGGCCGTCGAGTACCGGGGCGCCCCGCGCGCCGACGACGCCCGGCTCACCCGCGTCCCGCTGTACGCCGAGCCGTTCGAGGCGGTGCTGCCGCTCGGCCACCCGCTGGCCGCCGACGGCGGTCCGCTCGCCGTCGCGGCCCTCGCCGACGAGCGGTGGATCGGCCCCTACCCGGGCAACCCCTGCCACGACGTCGTCCTGCTGGCCTGCGAGCACGCCGGCTTCCAGCCGCGCCTGGTGCACTCCTCCGACGACTTCCGGGCCGTCGTCGCCCTCGCCTCGGCGGGCGCCGGCGTCGCCCTCGTGCCGCGCTCGGCGCTGCGCGGCGTCGACCTCGGCCGGATCGCCGTCCGGCCGGTGGACAGCGAACTCGCCACCCGCCGGGTCTTCGCCGCCGTCCGGGCGGGCGCCGACGGGCACCCGCTGATCCGCCCGGTCCTGGACGCCCTCGCCGAGGCGGCCGCGGCGGGCGCCTGACCCCGGACCGGTTTGAGCCCGGCGCCTGGGCTCAGGCGGGTCGGGGCGTCGTGCGCGTGCCGTTGACGACCACCCGGAACATCCAGGACAGCCGGTCCTCCGGCGCCCCGGACACCAGGTCGTCCCCGAGTGCGGCGATCCTCGGGTAGGCGGCGGCGGGCGCCGCGCGGAGCGCGTCGGTGAGCGCGCCGTGTTCCCGCTCCGCCTGCTCGCCCTGCCGGGCGGACTGCTCGGCGGCGGTGGCAGTGGCCACCTGGAGCAGCACGTCCACGCCCCAGGCCGCCTGCCCGTCCGGCACCCCGCCCTCGTGCAGCAGTGCCAGGACCGCCTCCACCAGGGCCAGGTAGTGCGGCCCGGACGGCCTCGCCACCAGTGCGGCGTGGGCGAGCGCCGGGTGCCGGAACAGCACCCCGGTGCAGGAGTTGAGGACGGCGGCCAACCGCTCGCGCCAGTCCCCGGCCGCCGTCACCGGGCTCAGGTCCACCTCCCCGAGGAACTCCTCCAGGATCGCGGCGTGCAGTTCCGCGGCGTTGGCCACGTACACGTACAGCGAGGCCGGCCCGGTGTCCAGCTCCTGGGCCAGCCGCCGCATGGTCACCCGTGGCAGGCCCTCCGCCTCCAGCACCCGTACGGCGGCGGCCACGATCGCCTCGTGGCTCAGCGCGGGCTTCGCCGGCCGCTCGCGGCGGCTGCGGGGTCGGGAGGGGGAGCTCGTCATGCCGGCCAGCCTAGCGACCGTGTTCGTGACGAACTAGTGCCGCATCAGGCAACGTTCGCCCCGTCGTGATGTGTCGCCCGGTTGCTGTGCCGGGCGGCACCGGACCGTCAGAATGATCACGTGGCTGAACGCGTGCAGGTCCGGGAGATCGATGACGACGAGGGCAGACGGCTGCTGCGGATCGTCCGCCGGGGCACCGGGTCGGTGGCGACCTGGCGGCGGGCCCAGATGGTGCTGCTGTCCGCCCAGCACATGCCCGTGGCGAAGATCGCCGAGGTGACGTTCACCAGCCCGGACCGAGTCCGGGACGTGATCCACAACTTCAACGCCGACGGCTTCGACTCGCTCTACCCGAAGTACAAGGGCGGACGGCCCAGGACGTTCACCTTGCCCGAGCGCCGTGAGATCAAGAAGACCGCCAAGTCCAAGCCGGCCGAGCACGGCCTGCCCTTCTCGACCTGGAGCCTGGCCAAGCTGGCCGACTTCCTGGTCGCCGAGGGGGTGGTCGACGACATCAGCCACGAGGGCCTTCGGGTCCTGCTCCGCGAGGAGGGCGTCTCCTTTCAACGCGTGAAGACCTGGAAGACCTCCCGCGACCCGGACTACGCCGCCAAGAAGGCCCGCGTCGAGCACCTCTACGCGATCGCCGACGGCGAAGTCATACCCGAGGAAGGCGAGCCCGAAGTCGTCTTCTGCATGGACGAGTTCGGGCCGCTCAACCTCCAACCACACCCCGGCCGGCAGTGGGCCGAGCGCGGCGGCCGCCACAAGGACCCCGACCGCGAGCCCAGACCCCGCAGGCGGGCCACCTACACCCGACCGCACGGCGTCCGGCACCTGTTCGCCGCCTACGACCTCGCCAAAGACCAGCTCTACGGCCACATCAAGAAGACCAAGAACCGCTCCAAGTTCCTGGAGTTCTGCCGCTACCTGCGCTCGCTACACCCAGCCCGTGTTCGCATTGCGATCGTCTGCGACAACTACTCGCCACACCTGACCACGAAGCGCTGCCAGCGGGTCGGAACGTGGGCCGCGGCGAACAACGTCGAGATCGCCTACACCCCGACCAACAGCTCCTGGCTCAACCGGATCGAGGCCCAGTTCACCGCCCTGCGCTACTTCGCCCTCGACGGCACCGACCACCCCAGCCACAAAGAGCAGGGCAGCATGATCCGCCGCTACATCATCTGGCGGAACAAGCACGCCGCCGACGAACGCCTACGCGGCATCGTCACCAGGGCGAACGTTGCCTGATGCGGCACTAGTTCGTCGAGGGTGTGCCCGCCGGGGCGGGCTGGTCCGGGGCGGGCTGGTCCGGGGTGGTGAACTGGTCGAGCAGGCCCTGGAGGCCGTCGGGGCCGAACATCAGCTCCAGGCCGGCGGCGGAGGCGGCGGCCGAGGCCTCGCTGCGCGGGAAGAGGGCGCGCTCGTAGGCGGTCAGGGCGGCCTCGGGGTCGCCGGGGTGGTGGGCGAGGGCCTTGCCGAGTTCGGCGCCGTCGAGCATGGCGAGGTTGGCGCCCTCGCCGGCGAACGGGGACATCAGGTGGGCGGCGTCGCCGAGCAGGGTGACGCCGGGGGTGCGGTCCCAGCGGTGGCCGACGGGCAGGGCGTGGATCCGGCGCGCGACCAGGTCGCCGTCGGCGTCGGCGAGCAGGGCCCGCAGGCCGTCGGCCCAGCCGTCGAAGCCGGCCAGCACGGTCGCCTTGGCGGTGTCGGGGGCGGTGGTGTCGATGCCGTCCAGCCAGTCCTCGCCGGCCCGGACGGCGGTGTAGACGTGGATGCTGCCGTCGCCCTCGCGGTGGGCGAGGAAGCCGCGACCCTCGGCCACGGAGAGGAAGAACCCGCCGCCGACCAGGGCGGCCGCCTCGGGGTGCCGGGTGTCCGCGTCGTGCAGGTCGGCCTCGACGAAGGAGATCCCGGTGTAGGCGGGCCGGGCGTCGGACAGCAGCGGCCGGATCCGGGACCATGCGCCGTCCGCCCCGACCAGCAGGTCCGTGGTGACGGCGGTGCCGTCGGCGAAGGCGACCTGGTGGCGGCCGTCGCCCAGCGGGTGGGTGCGGACCACCTTCCGGCCCCAGTGCACGGTGCCGGCGGGCAGGGAGTCCAGCAGCAGGTCGCGCAGGCGGCCCCGGTCGACCTCGGGGCGGCCGCCGGTGCCGTCGTCCTCCTGCTCCAGCCGGACGGCTCCGTCCGGCCCCACCACCCGCAGGGCCTCGCCGCCCGGGTGGACCAGGGCCAGGAACCGGTCGTGCAGCCCGGCGTCGCGCAGGGCCTGCTGGCCGGAGTCGTCGTGGATGTCGAGCAGGCCGCCCTGGGTGCGGGCCTCGGGCGAGGGCTCCAGGTCGAAGACGGCGGCCCGGATGCCGTGGACGTGCAGGACCCGGGCGAGCACGAGGCCCCCGAGCCCGGCTCCGATGACGGCGACGGGAACGTGCTGGACGGTCATGGCCACTCCTTGGGTCGGTGTCGGTCCGTGTCGGTCGGCGCGGGTTCGCCGCCCGCTCCTCCACGGTAACGAACATGTTCGTAACGAACAAGTTCGTCCCCTGGCGCGGCCGACCGGACAACCCGGGATCCCACCGGACGGGAATGTGAGAACTTCACGATCCGGACATGGCGGGATCACTGGCGCGCCGCGAGACGAGGCGGGCAGACTCGGTGCCGGAGAACCAGCTGACGGGAGGCCGTGGACGTGGGATTACCGGTTGCGCCGGACGGGCCCGGAACCCCTCGCGGTCGGCCCGTTCTCGGCGTCCTGCCCACTGGTCACGGCTGTTGCTCCCTCACGAGTGGGTGGTGGTGGTCCGTCTCCCGAGTGGGTGGTGGTCCGTCGCGGCCGCCGAGGAAGAGGGGGTGCGGCGGCGATGCCGGATATCAGGCGGTCGGCCGGCGCGGTGATGGTGAGCGCCGGCGGGGTCGCCTGGAGCCCGCCGCCGGGGAACAGCGAGCCGTCCACCACGAACAGGTTCGGGTGGTTCTTCAGCTGTCCGCCGGAGTCCGTCGCGACGCCGAGCGGCACGCCGCCGAGCGAGTGCGAGGTCCAGCCGGGACTGGTGAAGCTGGTCGACGAGCCGGGGGCGACGGCGTTGAGCCGGCTCAGCACCCCGTTGATCGCCGTGGTGGACTGGGTCGTACCGGCGGTGGTGGTGGGCCGTTTGAGGTCAACCGCCGCGCGAAACGGCGGCGGCCCGTGCGAGCAGGTGCTCGTACGGGCCGCCCGCGTGCTCGGACCGGCGCGGCGTCAGATCTGCAGGGTTCGCAGGAAGCAGCCCTTCGCCGAGTCGGAGTACACGCAGCCGGTGACGTACAGCGAGTGGCCGTCCGGCCCGGTGGCGAGGGCGTGGATGTACGTCTCGGGGACGGAGAGGCGCACGCTCTGGTCGAACCGGTTCTCGCCCGGCACGAGCGTGTACAGCGGGACGGGGATGGTGTAGGAGGGGCCGCCGAGCAGGTAGACGCGGCTGCCGTCGGTGTTCATCGCCGGGTGGTGGTACTCGAAGTAGCCGGAGCCGTACTTCATGAGGTAGCGCACCTTGTCCGTGCCCGTGTCGAGCCCGATGCCCACGGAGTAGGTGCGGACCGACCCGAGCGCCAGCAGGAAGGAGCCGTCGGGGGAGAGCGCCAGCTCGTCCTTGGCACCGAGGTCGACGACCTTGGCGGTGCCGAGCCCGGTCCTGATGTCGAGGCGCAGCAGGTCGAGGTTCGTGCCCGCGTAGAGGGAGCTCCCGTCGGGCAGGACGGCGAGATCGTTGACCGTGTGGGCGGTGACCGCCGTCTGGTCGATGAACTCCTGGTCGCCGGTGGAGAATTCCAGGATCCGGCCCGGCTCCTCCTGCCCGGCGGGGCCCGAGGGCCCGGACTGGCCGACGTAGAGGGTCTCGCCGTCCGGGTCGGTGGCCAGACTGGTCGCCGCGCCCGGGGTCCAGCCCGCCGGGAGCTGCTGCGCCGGCGCGGCGATGCGGGCCTTGACCGTGTTGGTCGCGGTGTCGATGACGTAGACGGCGGAGCCGACTCCGACGTACAGCCGGTCGCCGTCCGGGCTGAGGGCCGGCCGCCCGTAGGGTGCCGGGTCGCCGAGCGGGAGGCGGGCCCTCACCGTGCCGGTCTGCGTGTCGACGGTGGACAGGTACACGCCCTGGCGCCCGCCGACCACGTCCGTCAGCACGAGGTAGACCGTGCGGCCGTCCGCACTGACCGCCTCGGTGACCTTCTCCCAGGTGAACTCCGCGAGCCGGACGGCCCCCGGAACGCCGGAGACGGGGCCGTCGGGAACGCCGGAGGGGGCCGCCCCCGAGGCCCCCGAGACACCCGCCCCACCGAGCAGCAGGGCCACCGCCGTCGCCGCCGAGACGGTCCAGCGGGATCCGCGCCGTAACGCGCTTGCCGGGGTCCTCATCATGTCCTCCCCTTGTCGTCCGGTGCGCCGCGCCGGGCACCGGGTGGATCGAAGCCTAGGGGATTCCATTGCCATTGGATGGAACAACTATTAAGTGTTAAAGGAGAGTTGGAAGATCCGGCAGTGACTGGTGGGGCGTGCGGAGCCGGCCTGTCGGGATCGTCGTGCCCACCGGGAACTGCTCGACCGCCGTGCTTTCCATCGCGAGCCGGCGGGAAGTCAACTGGCGCCCACCATAGGGTGAATCCCTCTCCGCCGAATGAGAGAATCACCCCGGCCCGCTAATTCTCTTCCGGAAGACCGGAGTTACGACCCGCCAAAGGAACCGCAGATGACCGACCTGCCGACGCCCGCCCCCTTCACCACCGAGGACACCCTGTTCGGCGAGATCACCGTCCGCGTCGACGGCCAGGACCGGGTGACCGTCTCCGGGGAGCGGATCCCCACCGCCGTCCTGGAGCGCGACCCGGGCAGCGAGCCGGACCCGCAGATCGCCATCGGTACCCGCGACACCGCCCACCTGGATGCTGCTGGTCGAAGGGGTCGGCGCCCTCATCCCCTGAGCCGCCGACCCGGCCGCCCGCCGGCCCGGCCGCCCGCCGACCCGCGGACGGCACGGCGCCGGGCCCGTAGGGGAGGAGATCCCGTACGGGCCCGGCGTCGTTGTGCGTGTGCGGGCTCAGTCGGCGGCGCCCAGAACCCAGGCCGTCCCGCCCGCCAACTCCTCGGCGTGCAGGGCGGAGACGAGCGCCGCCTCGGTTCTCGACCGCAGGCACAGCTTGGCCCCGGGGTGGGGCGGGGGCCGTCACGCGGCGAGGTGCTCCAGCGTGAACAGGGTCGCCCGGTAGGAGTACTGGTTCACGCCCGAACCTGCGGAGCCGGCCGGGTCGGCGACGGTGCCAAAGCTCCCGCTGTGCCCGATCCGGAGCAGCACCTCGCTGGAGCCGGGTGAGGGGTGGATCAGCGAGAAGATCTGGTTGCCGTAGATCCACCCCGAGCAGTCGAACACGTTGAAGGGGGCGCCGTCGCTGTTCCCCTCGTTCGGGTCGTTCGGGTTCCGTTTCCAGTGGCCCAGGCAGTCGTCCTCGTTCAGCCGGCTGCGGAAGATGAAGGACTGGTTGTCGGAGTTGTAGTGGCACAGCTTCCACTGCTGGTTGTAGCCACCGGTGTCGGGGTTCTGGATGACCTGCCCCCAGGAGCTGGCCATGTTCTTCTCCACGAGCTGTCCGAACGGCGTCTTGATCCGGTAGTAGCCGTCGTCGCAGACGTAGCCGTGCCACTCGCTCGACGCCAGTGCTTGGGTCGCGGCCGACGCGGGGCCGGCGAGCAGGGTGAGGCCGGCCAGCGAGGCGAGGGCGCCGGCGCCGAGGGCGCGCAGCGCCGTGCCCCGGCGGGTGGTGGCGTGGCGCAGCGGGTTTGTCACGGGTTCCTCCGTCGTCAGGTCGGTGGGCACGGTCAGCAGTTGCTGATGAGGAGTTGGGCGGCCCGGCGCACGGTGGCGGCCGGTTCGGCGGGGGCGCAGCCGACCGAGCCGATCTCCGGGGACTCGTAGGTGGTGAACGTCCCGGGGGTGGGCTGGGTGGTGACCCAGATGCCGGTGGTGGGGCCGGTCTGGGCGCAGATGCGGTTGACGTACTGGCCGGTGACGACCCTGGTGCCGCGGTAGAGGCCGTAGCGCCCGGGGTCCTTGAGGTTCCAGACGTCGCTCACGGTCTGGCTGGTGGTGCTGGAGGTGGTCTTCTGGACCGAGAAGCCGACCTTGACCTCGACCTTGGCGAACAGCGCGCTCGCGGTGGCGGTGATCTCGGTCTTGTTGTCGACGGTGGTGGTCACCGAGCTGACCCTGGTCAGGGTGTCGGTGTGCTGTCCGGTGGTGCCCGGGGCGACGTTGTAGATGAGGAAGTCGGTGACGGTGGGGGTGATCTGCACGTTGAAGGGCTCCGTGGTGGCGCGGTCCACAGCGGGGTTGCAGAGGGTCGGGAGGGTGTCGGCGTGGGCGGCGGGGGCGGCGCCAAGGCTTAACAGCCCCACCGCGATGGCGGTGGTGGCCGAGGCCGCGAGGGTGCGCCGGCGCGGCTTGCGGGTGGTGGTCATCTGTGCTCCTCCAGCGGGCGCGGAAACAAGGACGAGGCGTGCGTGCGCGCGCCTCGTGCAGGGGTACGTGCGGACTGCTGGTGCGCATGCGTCCTGGTGGATGCTTCGGGCCTTGCGGCAGGACCCTTGTCCGGAGGCTCCTCGGAGATCGTGTGGTGTGGGTTCGCACTGGCCGGGGCCGGTAGGCGCCCGGACCGTGATACCTCCGTGGTCCGGTGATGAAGAGTCTTGTCGTGACGCACCGGTCGCCAGTAGTGGCTGATGACATGAGTCGGGCGGGCCGTGTCATGGTTCGCCTATGACAACTGTCATCTTTTGGTTGGTTCGGTTGCAGACAGCGAGCCGAGGCTGACTCTAGGGTGGCCGGACATGATCACCTCACCTATGGGGTCCGGTACGGTCGATCCGGGGCGGCTGGGCCGTCTCACCCACTGGACGTTGCTCGCTCTGGGGCCCCTATGGTTGTTGCTGGCCGCGAACGACCTCGTCTTCAACCTCGGCCCCGGACACCAGGCACTGGTCGCTCCGGTGCTCGTCGCCGTCGCGGTCCAGCACACTCGGCTCATCCGCCGGGCGGTGCCGGGTGGCCTCGCCGGCCAGGTCCCCCGCCATGGCTCCGCCACCGCCGAGGGGCGGTGGAGCCTCCTGCTGCTGGCCGCAGCGATCGCGACGTGGGGCGACATGGCGGTCCGTCCGTACACCGCACTCGACTGGGCCATGCTGCCGGGGGCCATGGCAGCGGCGATGGCCCTGACCCTGCCCGCCCGGGCGCGCCGCCGGCTGCTCACGACAGTCGCGCTGGGCTGTGCGGTGCTGGGTGAGGCAGTGGCGCAGTGGCGCCAGGACAACCCCTACCTGCCCGGGGTGCCGGCGGCGACCGGTGCGGGGATGGTGCTGTTCATCGCCGGGGTGGAGTTGATGGTGGCCCGGCTGTGGCGGGCGGTCCTGGAGGCCGAACACGTCCGCGAGACCACGGCCACCCTGGCCGTGGCGGAGGAGAGGCTGCGGTTCGCCGCAGATCTGCACGATCTCCAGGGCCACCGGCTCCAGGCCATCACACTCAAGGGCGAGCTGGCCGAGCGACTGATCGGCCGCAGTGACCACGAGGCGCGCGCGCACGTCCGGGAGATCACCGAACTGGCTCGCTCCGCACTCGAGGAGTCCCGGGCCGTGGTCCACGGCTACCGGCGCGCCAGCCTGAGTAGCGAACTGGCCAACGCCGCGGGAATCCTGGAAGCCGCCGGAATCCGCACCGCGATCGACGGAGACGCCGCACGCATCCCTCACCAGCTCCAGCCGGCCTTCGCCGCCTTGGTCCGCGAAGGCATCACCAACATCCTCCGCCACAGCCGTGCCCGCCACTGCCAGATCACCATCACCGCTGCCGCGGGTCAGGCCCGCGTCCTGCTGCGCAACGACGGTGCCCCGTCGCACCCTGCGGACCCCGGCAGCGGCCTGGCCGGACTGCAGGAACGCTTCCACGCCATCGGCGGTTACATTCGCATCGCCACCCACCCCGGCGGCCACTTCGAACTGGTCGGCCACACCCACCGGGAGACCCCGCGTGATTCGCATCCTGCTCGCCGATGACGAAGACCTCACCCGCGGCGCCCTCGCCGCACTCCTCGACCTCGAACCGGACCTGACCGTCACCGCCCAGGCTCCTGACGGCCTCACGGCAGTCCAGGCCGCCGCCCGTCACCCGATCGACATCGCCCTGTTGGACCTGGAGATGCCCCACCTCGACGGCATCTCCGCCGCCCAGGAGATCCGCCGCCACCGCCCCATCCCCACTGTCCTCGTCACGCGTCACGCCCGGCCCGGCGTCCTGCGTCGCGCTCTGGCCGCAGGCATCCAGGGCTTTGTCCCCAAAACCACTCCCGCCACCCAACTGGCCGACATCCTGCGCGACATCCACACCGGCGGCCGCTACATCGACCACCAGCTCGCCACCCACGCCCTCACCGAAACCCCCTGTCCTCTGACCCCCCGCGAACTCGATGTCCTGCGTGCCGTCCACCACGGCCACGCCGTCAGCGCCCTCGCCGAACAGCACCATCTCGCTCCCGGCACCGTCCGCAACTACCTCTCCGGTGCCATCACCAAACTCGCTGTCCGCACCCGCCACGAGGCGGCTCGCCGTGCCTGGGAAGAAGGGTGGATCTGATCCTGAACGAGGTGTACTCGCGTCCCGCCCCACTGGCGACGGGTTGGTGGCGTACGGGAGCTGGTGAATAGGGTGGGTACGGCCGATGACCGAGCGCACCACTGGAGACCTCATGAGTTCGACCGCTGTTCCCGACACCCTGCTCCCGGTCGGGGTCATCGGCCTCGGTGACATCGCCCAGAAGGCGTACCTGCCCGTCCTCGGAGCGATGCCGGGCCTCGACCTGCGGTTGATGACCCGGGACCGGGCCAAGCTCGATCGCCTCGGCGACGTCCACCGGATCGCGCCCGAGCACCGCTTCACCGATCTCGGGGAGTTGATCGGGAGCGGGATCCGGGCGGCGTTCGTGCACGCCGCGACCAGCCAGCACGTCCCGATCGTGGAGCAGCTGCTGACGGCCGGTGTCGACGTCTACGTGGACAAGCCGCTCGACTACACCGTGGACGGCGCCCGCCGGCTCGTCGACCTCGCCGACCGGACGGGCCGCTCGCTGATGGTCGGCTTCAACCGTCGGCACGCGCCCGGCTACGCCCAGGCCAAGGAGCGCCCCCGCGACCTGATCGTCCTGCAGAAGAACCGCGAGGGTCTCGCCGAGGCCGCCCGCTCCCTGGTGTTCGACGACTTCATCCACGTCGTCGACACCCTGCGCTTCCTGGCCCCCGGCGAGATCGGGCAGGTGGACGTCCGGGCCCGCGTCCGGGACGGGCTGGTCGAGCACGTCGTGCTGACCCTCGGTGGGGACGGCTTCACGGCGCTCGGCATCATGAACCGGCTCTCCGGCTCGACCGAGGAGATCCTGGAGGTCTCCGGCGCCGACTCCAAGCGGGCGGTGCACAACCTCGCCGAGGTGATCGACCACCGCGGCCAGCCCACCGTCCGCCGGCGTGGTGACTGGGTGTCCGTCGCCCGCCAGCGCGGCATCGAGCAGTGCGTCCAGTCCTTCCTGGACGCCGTCCGGGCCGACAAGACCCTGGACGCGCACGACGCCCTGCGCACCCACGAGCTGTGCGAGCTGATCGTGGAGCGGATCGAGGCGGGCTGAGGGGGCGTCGAGGCGGGCTGAAGGAGCGGGGGTGGGAGCGGAGGCAGGAGCAGGGGCCGGGGCGAGTGTCGGAGCGGAACCAGAAGTTCACTGACGGGGTCTTGTCGCGTCATTTTCTACGCGCGTATCTTGGGGTCGCTGCGGGGGGCGGGTGACCGGCTTCCGCTTCATCTACGCGGGTAGCGCGTGCCATGGGCACGCCGCCTGACCATGCGTCACGGCCCGGCGGCCGCAGACCCGCCGGGTGGACGACGCCCTGTGCCCCGCTCCACCCTCGACCGCCGTGCCACGACCGTGCCGCACGACGGAGCTAGGAGTCATGCCCCGGTGACCACCGCCCCCGCTCCCCGCCCCCGCCGGGCCCTGCTGCGCGCCGCGATCCTCCCGGCCGGACTGGCCGCCTCGCTGGTGCTCGTCCCGCTGCCGGCCGCGAACGCCGCGCCCGCCGCCACGAACGCCGCCGCGAACGCCGCGAACGCCGCGCCCACCGCCGCGAACGCCGCCGCCCCGGCCGGGCCGACCGAGGCCGGACCGCTGCGCATCCACGACATCCAGGGCACCACCCGGATCTCCCCGCAGGCCGGGAAGCCCGTCACCGGCGTGCCCGGCGTCGTCACCGGCGTGCGCGCCTACGGCAGCGCCAAGGGCTTCTGGATGCAGGACCCGAACCCCGACGCCGACCCGGCCACCAGCGAGGGCGTCTTCGTCTACACCGGCGGCAACCCGACCGTGAAGGCCGGCGACTCGGTCCTGGTCAGCGGCAAGGTCACCGAGTACTACCCGGCCTTCGCGGGCGGCTCGCAGTCCGTCACCGAGCTCACCGGCCCCGCCGTCACCGTGCTGTCCTCCGGCAACCCGCTGCCGGCCCCGGTGGTCGTGGACACCCGCAACATCCCCGGCACCTACGCCCCGCCGGCGCCCGCGGGCGGCAGCATCGACGCGCTGCCGCTCAACCCGGAGAAGTACGCCCTGGACTTCTACGAGTCGCTGGAGGGCATGCTCGTCCAGGTCAAGGACGTCCGGGTGATACAGGCGACGGACAAGTACAACGAGCTGTGGGTCGCCGCCGACCGGCAGGACCAGCGCAGCAAGCGCGGCGGCGTGCTGTACGAGTCGTACGCGGAGCCCAACGTGGGCCGCCTGATGGTGCAGCAGCAGGCGGCGGTCACCCCGCAGCAGCCGTTCCCGGTGGCCAACGTGGGCGACGTGCTGACCGGCACCACCACCGGCCCGCTGGACTACAACCAGTTCGGCGGCTACACCCTCGTCGCCGGCACCCTGGGCACGCTCCAGGACAACCACCTCCAGCGCGAGGTCACCGCCAAGGCGGCCGACCGCGAACTCGCCATCGCCACCTACAACGTGGAGAACCTCGCCCCCGGCAACCCGGACGCCAAGTTCGCCGAGCTGGCCCAGGGCATCGTCACCAACCTGCGTTCGCCCGACATCGTCGCCCTGGAGGAGATCCAGGACAACAACGGCGCCAAGAACGACGGCACGGTCGACGCGAGCCAGACCGTCGCCAAGTTCATCGCCGCGATCAAGGCGGCCGGCGGCCCGGCGTACGACTGGCGCTCGATCGACCCGCAGGACGGCAAGGACGGCGGCGAGCCGGGCGGCAACATCCGGCAGGTGTTCCTGTTCAACCCGCAGCGGGTCTCCTTCACCGACATCCCCGGTGGCGCCGCCACCAGCGCCGTGGACGTCGCCGGCAGCGGCGCCACCACCGCGCTGACCGCCTCGCCCGGCCGGATCGCCCCGGCCGACGACGCGTGGACCAACAGCCGCAAGCCGCTGGTCGGGCAGTTCTCCTTCCGCGGCAAGAAGGTCTTCGTCATCGCCAACCACTTCAACAGCAAGGGCGGCGACCAGGGCATCGACAGCCGCTTCCAGGCCCCCACCCGCAGCTCCGAGGTGCAGCGGGTCAAGCAGGCCACCATCGAGCAGGCTTTCGTCGCCAAGCTGCTGGCCGCCGACAAGGAGGCGCGCGTCGTCTCGCTCGGCGACTTCAACGACTACCAGTTCTCGCCCGCGCTGGCCGCGCTCACCAAGGACGGCGTGCTGCGCGACCTGGTGAACGAACTGCCGGAGACCGAGCAGTACTCGTACGTCTACCAGGGCAACTCGCAGGTGCTGGACCACATCCTGGTCAGCCCCGAGGTCGGCTACGCCAAGTACGACGTGGTGCACATCAACGCCGAGTTCGCCCAGCAGGCCAGCGACCACGACCCGCAGGTGGTCCGCATCAAGCCCTGACCGTTCCGCATCAGGTCCTGACCGGTCCGCATCGGACCCTGACCTGCAGCTATGCTGCCTTCGCCGGAGGTGACCACCGCCGGCGAAGGCAGCTGCGGCAGTGGGGGTCGGAGAACATGCGGTACCGGATCGAGCGGATGGGAGCCGAGGACTGGCAGCGCCTGCGGAAGGTGCGGCTGGCCCAACTCCTCGACTTCCCGATGGCGTTCGGCGAGACCCACGAGGCCGCGCAGGCCCTGGGCGAGGCCGACTGGCGGGCCCGGGCGGCCCGGTTGAACGAGCCGGGCAGCGTCGGCCTGGCGGCCGTCGACCCGGACGGCGAATGGGTCGGCACGATGCTGTCCGTCCCCGACCGGGACCAGGCCGCGACCGCCGTCCTGATCGGCGTCTGGGTGGCCCCGCAACACCGCGGCCGCGAACGCGGCGTGACGGACGCCCTGCTGGACGCCGCCACCGACTGGGCCCGCACCGAGGGCGGCGCCAAGCGGATGTTGCTCGGCGTGCACGAGGCGAACGCCCGCGCCGCCGCCTTCTACCTGCGCCGGGGCTTCACCTACACCGGCGGAGAGACCCCGTACGGGCTCGACCCGCAGGCCCGCATCCTGGAGATGGCCCTCCCGCTGGACTGAAACGCCCCGAGGTCGGCCGAACGTCCGTTCCCACGAAGCAGGTTGGGCGGAAAAGCGCGGGCCCCGAGCGCGCCCGCGCCCTAGGATCGACGGTCATGGTTGATCTCTATCCTCCGACGAGTCCCTACGGCCACGGTTTCCTCGACACCGGAGACGGCAACCGGGTCTACTACGAGCAGCTCGGCAACCCCGAGGGCAAGCCCGTCCTGTACGTCCACGGCGGCCCCGGGGCGGGGACGCCGGACCGGCCCACCCGGGCGTGGGACCCGGACTGCTACCGCGTGATCCGCTACGACCAGCGCAACTGCGGCCGCAGCACCCCGCACGCCAGCGACCCGGCGGCGGACATGAGCCTGAACACCACGCAGCACCTGATCGACGACATGGAGCGGCTGCGCGAACACCTCGGCATCGAGCGGTGGTTGCTGAACGGCGCCTCCTGGGGTTCGACCCTCCTGCTGGCCTACGCGCAGCAGCACCCCGAGCGGGTCAGCGAGATCATCATCCAGGCGGTGACGACGACCCGCCGGGCCGAGACCGACTGGCTCTACCGGGGCGCCGGGTCCTTCTACCCCGAGGCGTGGGACCGGTTCCGCGAGGGCGTGCCCGAGGACGAACGGGACGGCGACCTGCTCGCCGCCTACGCGCGGCTGATGGAGAACCCCGACCGGGCGGTCCGGGAGAAGGCCGCCGCCGACTGGATCGCCTGGGAGGACGCGGTCATCTCGAACGAGCCCAACGGCTCGCCCGGCATGTACAGCGCCCGGGAGGTCGACGAGCAGATCGCGTTCGTCCGGATCTGCGCCCACTTCTTCAGCAACGGCGCATGGCTGGAGGAGGACCAACTGCTGCGCAACGCCCACAAACTGGCCGGGATCCCGGCGGTGCTGGTGCACGGCCGGCACGACATGGGCGGCCCGGTGCAGACGGCGTGGGAGCTGGCGAAGGCGTGGCCGGGCGCGCGGCTGCACATCTCCGAGGACTCGGGGCACATCGGCAGCGAGGAGATGAAGGAGACCGTCCGGGAGGCCATCGAGGAGTTCAAGCACCGCTGATCCCCGGGGTGCCCGGCAGGGCGACGCCCGTCGGGGGCGTCGCCCTGCCTATCTGTAGGCGGGGTCTGGCGGTCGCACCTTCTGCGGTGCCGTGTTGCTGGGTACGGCTAGTGTGCCGGTCATGTCCGATAATCTGCGGGGCATCCGCCCGCGTGCTGAATCCGCCGTGGCCGTTGGGCGGTTGGCCGATCCGGGGTTCCTGGTGAACGCTGACCCGGGATCGGTACTGGCGTTGCTGGACGCGGCGTCGGGCCCGGCGGCGCGGTTGGCCGCGTCGGTGTACCGGGCCTCGACAGACCTGCATCGTGACGTCACTGCGGGGGTGCGCCGACAGCTGCTGGCGCTGGACGCGGCCCGTTACGGGGACCGGGAGCTGTCGGCACGGATCACCGCGGTACCGGTGGAGGACGAACCCGCCGCACCGTGGGGCGTCGAGTGGGCTACCGGCGGCCAGCTCGACCGGTCCCTGCGTCGTATTCCGACCGTCCACACTACCGATGCGTTGCTGGCGGTCGCGACGGCCGTGGTCGACGGCCGCCCCGTGGCGGTCACCGGCAGTTCCTTGGCGGTCGCCGACAGTTCCCTGGCAGTCACCAACAGTTCCGAGCGGACCGTGCGGGTATGGGACCTGACCACCGGCCAGCAGATCGGCAAACCCCTCACTGCCCACACCGGCGAGGTGTGCGCGGTGGCGACGGCGGTGCTCGACGGCCGCCCCGTGGCGCTCACCGGCAGTGCTGACCGGACCGTGCGGGTGTGGGACCTGACCACGCGCGAGCAGATCGGCCAACCCCTCACCGGCCACACAGCCGGGGTGTTGGCTGTGGCGACGGCGGTGCTCGACGGCCGTCCCGTCGCGGTCACCGGCAGCGGCGACGTGCGGGTGTGGGACCTGGCCACGCGCGAGCAGATCGGCGAGCCGCTCACCGGCCACACCTCTGCTGTGTACTCGGTGGCGACGGCGGTGCTCGACGGCCGTCCCGTCGCGGTCACCGGCAGCCACGACGGGACCGCGCGAGTGTGGGACCTGACCACCCGCGAGCAGATCGGCGAGCCGCTCACCGGCCACGAGGAGGCGGTACGAGCGGTGGCGACGGGGGTGCTCGACGGCCGTCCCGTGGCGGTCACCGGTGGCCACGACGAGACCGTGCGGGTGTGGGACCTGGCCACCGGCCGGCAGCTCGGCCGACCTCTCACCGGTCACGACGGATGGGTGTTGTCGGTGGTCACGACCACGATCGAAGGCCGTCTCTGCATCGTCAGCGGAGGCGAGGACTGGACGCTCCAGGTGTGGGATCTGGCCACGGGCAAGCCGCTCGGCGAGCCGGTGCGCGGCCATACCGACAAGGTACGGGCGATGGCGACGGCGGTGCTGGACGGCCGTCCCCACGTGATCGCCGGCAGTCAGGACGGGATGGTGCGGGTGTGGGACCTGACCTCGGGCGGCCAGGTGGGTGAGCCGCTCACCGGCCACACCGGCGAGGTGGGCACGGTGGCGACGGCGGTGGTCGAGGGCCGCCCCGTCGCGGTCACCGGAAGTTCTGACCAGACCGTGCGGGTCTGGGATCTGACCGCTGGTCGCCATATCGGCCGTCACCTCACCGACCGGGACAGCTGGGTGTGGGCGGTGGCGACGGCGGTGGTCGACGGCCGCCCCGTGGCGGTCACCGGCAGCCACGATGAAACCCTGCGGGTATGGGACCTGACCACGCGCGAGCAGATCAGCGAGCCGCCCACCGGCCACGAGGAGGGGGTGAACGCGGTGGCGACGGGGGTGGTCGACGGCCGCCCTGTAGCGATCACCGGCGGCTTCGATGACGTACGGGTCTGGGACCTGCCTTCGGGTCAGCAGGTCGGTGAGCCCCTGACGGGCCACACCGGCGAGGTGAACGCGGTGGCGACGGCGGTGGTCGAGGGCCGCCCCCTGGCGATCACCGGCGGCGACGACGGCACGGTACTGGTCTGGGACCTGACCACGCGCGAGCAGATCGGCGAGCCCCTGACCGGCCACACCGACTGCGTGCTGGCGGTGGCGACGACGGTGGTCGACGGCCGCCCCGTGGCGGTCACCGGCGGCGACGACTGTACGGTGCGGGTCTGGGACCTGACCACCGTCCAGCGGATCGGCCAACCCTTCACCGGCCACACCGGTGAGGTGAACGCGGTGGCGACGGCGGTGGTCGAGGGCCGCCCCGTGGCGGTCACCGGCGGCGACGACTGTACGGTGCGGGTCTGGGACCTGACCACCGGCGACCAGGTCGGGCCGGAGTTGGTGTTCCCACTGCGGGTCTGGGCGGTGGCCGTGGTACCGGATGGCCGGTTGGTGGTGGGCTTCGGCTGGGAGGTCGCGGTGTTGGCCCGACGCTGACCGGGCCCCGCACAAGCGGCTCGCAGTACGAGCCACTTGGGAGACGGTCCCCCGAGGGGCGTGGGGGTAGTGGCGGGAGATGCCGTGTGAGTTCGGTGCCTGGTCGACCGTGCACAACCGCTTCCGGCAGCCAGCCCGGCGAAGTCCGTCTCGTCGCCGACCGCAGGTGCCGACCGCTGGCGTTCGTCCCCGTGCTGACGGGCCTACAGCCAGCGGTCGTACCAGGCGCGGATGCGCCGGAGGGCGTCGAGTTGATGGGCGCGCTCGTGCAGCCCGTGGCCCTCTCGGGGGTAGACGACGAACTCGTGCTCGACGCCGAAGTGGCGCAGTGCGCGATGGAAGTGGACGGCCTGGCCGAGTGGGACGTTGGTGTCCTGCTCGCCGTGCAGGATCAGGACCGGGGTGCGGATCCGGGACGCGTAGGAGATCGGGCTGTTCCGGTCGTGGAGGTGCGGTCCCGGCCCGTTCCAGCCGGTGCTGCCGCCGAGCGCCGCGTCCATGACTCCCCACTCGCCGGTTCCGGCCTGCAGGCCCCAGTCGGCGATGCCGGCGCCCATCATGGCGGCCTTGAAGCGCTCGGTCTGGCCGATGGCCCAGGCCGCCATGAAACCGCCGTGGCTCCAGCCGGAGATGCCCAGGCGTTCGGGATCGGCGACTCCCTCGGCGACCAGCAGGTCGATCCCGGCGAGGATGTCGGTCCACTCGTCGCCGCCCACCGCGCCCGCCACCACGGCGGCGAATTCCTGGCCGTGGCCCGACCCGCCCCGGGGATTGGGCAGGAAGACCGCGTATCCGGCGGTCGCCAGCCACTGGCCGCAGTCGACCGCACTGAGCGTGAACTCGTCGGCATGGCGGAAGTAAGGGCCGCCGTGGACCATGGTGACGAGCGGGAACGGACCCTGGTCCCGAGTCCGGCCGGCCGGCAGGATCATCAGGCCGTCCAACTGGAGTCCGTCGGAAGCCTGGTAGCTGAGCCGTTCCTGGATACCCCAGCGGATCCCGCGCAGTTCGGGACTGGTGTCGCTGAGCCGGAGCAGTGGCCCGCCCGTGGGTCCCGCGTGGACGTTCCTGGGCTCGTGCGCGGTGCTCAGCAGCACGGCGAGGGTCTGTCCGGAGCGACTCGCAGTGAGCCCGGCGAGCGTGCCGAACGTGCCTGGCGTTCCTGGCGTTCCGGGCGCGCAGGACAGTCGGTGGAACCGCAGCGACTGCGGATCGAGCCGGTGCAGCGCGGTGTCCAGCCCGTCGGCGAACAGCGCCAGCGGCGGCCCGTCGGCGACCTGCACCAGCTCGGTGGGGCAGGCGGGCATGCCGACCGTGAGATTGCGCTGCTCGACGGTCGGGCCGGTCGCCGACGGCACGGTGTCGATCACGGCGAGCGCGCCGACCAAGTGCCCGGGCGTCACCGCCAGGTGGGCCAGATGCCATTCACCGTCGTGATGCCACCAGACCGGGGACCGGGCCTCGAATCCGACCGGGCCCAGGTCCTGGACGGCTCCCGTCTCCGGGGCGACCAAGTGCAGTCCTGCCGTCGTGACGCCGGGGTCGAGCTCGGGGGTGGCCCAGCTCAGTACGGCCAGCGGGCCGCCGTCCGGACGCTGGGCCACCTCCACGACATGGCGGTCTCCGAGGCCGTCCACGGTGCGGACCACGCCGGTCGCCAGGTCGAGCAGGCGCAGCCGGGTGGCGGGGAGGTGCCGGCCCCAGACCTTCGCGTCGTCACCCTCGGCCTCCCGGTGTTCGTCCTCCGGAGTGGGCTCGTCCTCGGCGAGCAGCGCGACGATGCGGCCGTCGGCGAGCGGGTAGTGGTCGCCGATGCCCCCGCGCCACCTGGTCAGGGGCTCCGCCTCGGCGCTGTCCTCGCTGCCGTCCAGAAGGATCCGCTGGAGTTGAGCGGTGCCCCGTTCCTCGCGGTCGGAGGTGAAGAACAGGAAAGCCGAGTCCGGCGCCCACTTCGGGGCGGCGTCGCGGGCCGTGCCGTCGGTCAGCCTGCGCGGGGCCGCGCTGCCATCGGCGGCGGCGACCCAGACCGAGCTGTGCGGCCGTCCGTCCCTGCCACTGTTCGCGACCACGCCGTAGGCGACCAGGCGGCCGTCGGACGAGATGGCCGGGGCCACGGGGGCGGCCATGTCCACCACCAGTTCCGCGGTGAGCAGGTCGGTCGATTCGGGAGTCGGTCGCGGTGAAGGCTGCGGCATGCGGACTGCCTTTCACTCGCCAGTACGACGGACGGACATCCTGTCGCACCGACGGGCCGGTGTCAGTCGGGTTTCGGAGAATCAGGTCAGACGAGGCAAGGCAGGGCAACTGTCGCCGAATCAGTGAGGCTCAGGGGTGCGTGGTTCGACGCGAACGGCGGAGCCATCCTGAAACAAGCAGGCGTGATTGCTTTTTTCTGCGCCCGGTGCCACGCTGCTGCCCGGCGGCGCTCGTGTGGGAGCGTCGCCAACCCGTCGGCAGGGGAGGCGCTTTGGCGCGCGAACGCTCGGTACTGCGGGTCGGCAACGCCTCGGGGTTCTACGGGGACCGCTTCGCGGCGGTGCGGGAGATGCTCACCGGCGGGCCGCTGGACGTGCTCACCGGGGACTACCTGGCGGAGCTGACCATGCTCATCCTGGCCCGGGACCGCCTGAAGGACCCGTCCCTCGGCTACGCCCGGACGTTCCTGCGGCAGATGGAGGAGTGCCTCGGCCTGGCGCAGGAGCGCGGGGTGAGGATCGTGGTGAACGCGGGCGGGCTGAACCCGGCCCGGCTCGCCGCCGAACTGCGGAACCTGGCGCAGCGCCAGGGCCTCGCGGTGGCCGTCGCCCACGTCGAGGGGGACGACCTGTTGCCGCGTCGGAGCGAACTCGGCTTGCCTGAAGGGCTGTTGGCCGCGAACGCCTACCTCGGCGGCTTCGGGGTGGCGGCCTGTCTGGCCGCGGGCGCCGAGGTGGTGGTCACCGGGCGGGTCACGGATGCGGCGCTGGTCGCCGGGCCCGCGATCGCCCACTTCGGCTGGACGGCGGCGGACCTCGACGCCCTCGCCGGGGCGGTGGTCGCCGGGCACGTGCTGGAGTGCGGTGCCCAGGCGACGGGCGGGAACTACGCGTTCTTCCGCGAGCACGACGTGACCCGCCCGGGCTTCCCGATCGCCGAACTGCACGCCGACGGCTCCAGCGTGATCACCAAGCACCCGGGCACCGGCGGCGCCGTCACCGCGGGCACCGTCACCGCCCAACTCCTGTACGAGACGGGCGGAGCGCGCTACCTGGGCCCGGACGTCACCGCCCGGCTGGACACCGTGCGGCTCGCCGAGGAGGGGCCGGACCGGGTCCGGATCGACGGGGTGCGCGGCGAGGCGCCGCCGCCCACGCTGAAGGTGGGCCTGAACCGGCTCGGCGGCCACCGCAACGAGGTGGTGTTCGTCCTCACCGGCCTCGACATCGAGGCCAAGGCCGACCTGGTGCGGCGGCAGTTCCTGGACGCCCTGCCGCCCGCCGCCCGGCCCGCCGAGCTGCGCTGGACGCTCGCCCGGACCGACCACCCGGACGCCGGTACCGAGGAGGCCGCCTCCGCCCTGCTTCGGCTCACCGCCCGCGACCCGGACCAGGCCAAAGTCGGGCGCGAACTGGGCAAGGCTGCCGTGGAGTTGGGGTTGGCCGGCTACCCGGGCTTCCACCTCACCGCCCCGCCCGGCCCCGGCGCGCCGTACGGGGTGTTCGCCGCCGCGTACGTCGACGCCAAGGTTGTCGAGCACACCGCCGTACTGCCGGACGGTCGCCGGCTCGCCGTCCCGCCGGCCCCGGTGACGAGCCGGCCGGCCGAGACCTCCGAAGAGCCGAAGCTCCCCGACGCGCCCCCCGACGCACTCCCCGACGCTCTCCCCACCGGCCCGACCCGCCGCGCCCCGCTCGGCCTGGTGGCCGGCGCCCGCAGCGGCGACAAGGGCGGCGACGCCAACCTCGGCGTCTGGGCCCGCTCCGAGGCGGGCTGGCGCTGGCTCGCCCACACCCTCACCGTCGACAAGCTGCGCGAACTCCTGCCCGAGACCGCCGACTTGCCCGTCACCCGGCACCTGCTCCCGAACCTGCGCGCGGTCAACTTCACCCTCACCGGCCTGCTCGGCGAGGGCGTCGCCGCCCAGCACCGCTTCGACCCGCAGGCCAAGGCGCTCGGGGAGTGGCTGCGCTCCCGCCACCTCGACATCCCGGAGGCCCTGCTGTGACCGTGCTGCCCACCCGCGTCGACCCGGCCGGGCCCGAGCACGCCGAGTACCGGGCCGCGATGCTCGCCAAGCTGGCCGGGCTGGACGCCGAGCACGCCAAGGCGCTGGCCGGTGGCGGCCCCAAGTACGTGGACCGGCACCGCGCCCGCGGCAAGCTGCTGCCGCGCGAGCGGATCGAGCTGCTGGTCGACCCGGACTCGCCGTTCCTGGAGCTGTCGCCGCTGGCCGCCTGGGGCAGCGACTACCCGGTGGGCGCGGCGCTGGTCACCGGCATCGGCGTGATCGAGGGCGTGGAGTGCCTGATCACCGCCAACGACCCGACCGTGCGCGGCGGCGCCAGCAACCCGTGGACGCTGCGCAAGGCCTTGCGCGCCAACGAGATCGCGTTCGACAACCGCCTCCCGGTGGTGAACCTGGTCGAGTCCGGCGGCGCCGACCTGCCCAGCCAGAAGGAGATCTTCATCCCCGGCGGCGCGCTGTTCCGCGACCTCACCCGGCTCTCCGCGGCCGGAATCCCCACCGTGGCCGTGGTGTTCGGCAATTCGACGGCCGGCGGCGCCTACGTGCCCGGCATGTCGGACCACACCGTGCTGGTCAGGGAGCGCGCCAAGGTGTTCCTCGGCGGCCCGCCGCTGGTCAGGATGGCCACCGGCGAGGAGGCCGACGACGAGTCGCTCGGCGGCGCCGAGATGCACGCCCGCACCTCCGGTCTGGCCGACCACTTCGCGGCGGACGAGGCGGACGCGCTGCGGCTGGCCCGCCGGATCGTCGCCCGGCTGGACCACCGCAAGCCGGGCCCGTCGCCGGACCGGCTGGCCGAGCCGCCGAAGTACGACGAGGAGGAGCTGCTGGGCATCGTCCCGGGCGACCTCAAGGTGCCCTTCGACCCGCGCGAGGTGATCGCCCGGATCGTCGACGGCTCCGACTTCGACGAGTTCAAGCCGCTCTACGGCACCAGCCTGGCCACCGGCTGGGCCCGGCTGCACGGCTACCCGGTCGGCGTGCTGGCCAACGCGCAGGGCGTGCTGTTCAGTGCGGAGTCCCAGAAGGCCGCCCAGTTCATCCAGTTGGCGAACCAGCGGGACATCCCGCTGCTGTTCCTGCACAACACCACCGGCTACATGGTCGGCCGGGCGTACGAGCAGGGCGGCATCATCAAGCACGGCGCGATGATGATCAACGCCGTCGCCAACTCCCGGGTGCCGCACCTGTCGGTGCTGATCGGCGCGTCCTACGGCGCCGGCCACTACGGCATGTGCGGGCGGGCGTTCGAGCCGCGCTTCCTGTTCGCCTGGCCGAGCGCCAAGTCCGCGGTGATGGGCCCGCAGCAGCTCGCCGGGGTGCTGTCGATCGTCGCCCGGCAGTCGGCCGCCGCGAAGGGGCAGCCGTACGACGAGGACGCGGACGCGGCGATCCGCGCCATGGTCGAGCAGCAGATCGAGGCCGAGTCGCTGCCGGTCTTCCTGTCCGGGCGGCTGTACGACGACGGCGTGATCGATCCGCGCGACACCCGTACGGTGCTCGGCCTGTGCCTGTCCGCGATCCACAACGCGCCGGTCGAGGGCGCGCGCGGCTACGGCGTCTTCCGGATGTGAGGCCGAGCTGCGAGACGGAGCCGCGAGATCGAGCTGCGAGACGGAGCTGCGAGACCGAGCTGTTCGACGGAGCTGTGAGGCCGAGTTGTGAGGGGCACCCGAGACATGATCACCAACCTGCTGGTCGCCAACCGTGGCGAGATCGCCCGCCGGGTCTTCCGCACCTGCCGGGCCCTGGGCGTCGCGACCACCGCCGTCCACTCCGACCCGGACGCCGGGGCCGCGCACGTCCGTGAGGCCGACGCGGCCGTGCGGCTGCCCGGCGCCGCGCCCGCCGACACCTACCTGCGCGCCGACCTGATCGTCCGCGCCGCGCTGGCGGCGGGCGCGGATGCCGTCCACCCCGGGTACGGATTCCTGTCGGAGAGCGCCGAGTTCGCGCAGGCCGTGCTGGACGCCGGGCTGGTCTGGGTCGGCCCGCCGCCAGCCGCGATCGCCGCGATGGGCTCCAAGACGGCGGCCAAGCGGCTGATGGCCGCGGCCGGGGTGCCCGTACTGGACGCCCTGACCGACCCCACCGAGGCCGACCTGCCGCTCCTGGTCAAGGCGGCGGCGGGCGGCGGCGGACGCGGCATGCGGGTGGTGCGCACGCTCGCGGAGCTCCCCGGCGAACTGGCCGCCGCCCGCGCCGAGGCGGCGAAGGCCTTCGGCTCGGACGAGGTGTTCTGCGAGCGCTACCTGCCCGCCGGGCGGCACGTCGAGGTCCAGCTGCTGGCCGACGCGCACGGCACGGTCTGGGCGGTCGGCGACCGCGACTGCTCGCTGCAGCGGCGGCACCAGAAGGTGATCGAGGAGGCCCCGGCCCCCGGCCTGCCCGAGGCGGTGCGCGCCGGGCTGCACGCGGCGGCCGTCAGCGCCGCCCGGGCGATCGGCTACACCGGCGCCGGTACGGCGGAGTTCATGCTCGGCGAGGACGGCCGGTTCCACTTCCTGGAGATGAACACCCGCCTCCAGGTCGAGCACCCGGTCACCGAGGCGGTCACCGGACTGGACCTGGTGGCGCTCCAACTCGCCGTCGCCGAGGGGGAGCGGCTGCCCGGGCCGGTCCCGCCGCCCGCCACCGGCTGCGCGATCGAGGCCCGGCTGTACGCGGAGGACCCGGCGAAGGACTGGCAGCCCGCCACCGGCACCCTGCACCGCCTCGAACTCACCGTGCCGTACCAGGAGTTCGGCGGGCAGGGCGTCCGGCTGGACTCCGGCGTGGCGGCCGGCGACGAGATCACCCCGCACTACGACGCGATGCTCGCCAAGGTGATCGCCTGGGCGCCGACCCGCGCCGCCGCCGCCCGCCGCCTGGCCGACGCGCTCGCCCGCGCCAGGGTCCACGGGCCTGCCACCAACCGGGAGTTGCTGGTCCGGGCGCTGCGGCACCCGGCCTTCCTGGCCGAACGCCTGCACACCGGCTTCCTGGCCGAGCACGCGGCCGAGCTCACCGCCCCGGACGGCAAGGAGACTGCGCGCGCCGCCCTGGCCGCCGCCCTCGCCGACGCCGCCGCCCGGCGGACCGGCCCGCACGGCGCACTGCCGTCGGGCTGGCGCAACCTGCCCTCGCAGCCGCAGTCCAAGCGCTACCGCGCCGACGACGGAGCCGAGTTGGAGGTCCGCTACCGCCTCACCCGGGACGGCCTGCGGGCCGACGACCACCCGCAGGCGGAGCTCCTGGACGCCTCGCCCGAGCAGGTCACGCTGCGCGAGGGCGGCGTCCGGCGCGGCCACCGCGTCGCGCGCTACGGCGACCGGGTGTACGTCGACACCCCGAACGGGGGCATCGCGCTCACCGCCCTGCCGCGCTTCCCCGCCCCGGCCGCCCGGACGGACCCGGGCGCGCTGCTCGCCCCGATGCCCGGCACCGTCGTGCGCACCACCGCCGCCGTCGGCGACACCGTCACGGCCGGTCAGCCGCTGCTCGTCCTGGAGGCGATGAAGATGGAACATCGCGTCACCGCCCCGGCCGACGGCGTCCTGGTCGAACTCCGCGCCGTCCCCGGCCGGCAGGTCGAGCTCGGCGCCCTGCTCGCCGTCGTGCAGCCCGCCGCACCGCCCGAGGCCAGGCCCGCCGCAGTACCCGAGGCCGGGCCCGCCACAGATCCCGCCGCCGGGTCCGCCGCAGATCCCGCCGCCGGGTCCGCCGCAGAACCTGCCGCCGGGTCCGCCGCAGAACCTGCCGCCGAGCCCGCCGCAACAGCCGCCGTCCAGCCCGCCGCAGAAGCCTGAGGAAGGACCCCGCATGTCCACCATCGGCAGTCAGCTCATCGAGACCCCCGAACGCCGGGCCCTGCGCCAGGCCGTCGGCGACCTCGGCCGCCGCTACGGCTCCGCCTACTACATGGCCAAGGCCCGGGCCGGCGAGCCCGCCGACGAGCTGTGGGCGGACGCCGGCAAGGCCGGCTACCTCGGCGTGAACCTGCCCGCCGAGTACGGCGGCGGGGGCGGCGGCGTCACCGATCTGGCCATCGTGCTGGAGGAGTTGGGCACGGCCGGCTGCCCCCTGCTGCTGCTCATCGTCTCCCCGGCGATCTGCGGCACCGTGATCGCCCGCTTCGGCACCGAGGAGCAGAAGCAGCGCTGGCTGCCCGGACTCGCCGACGGCAGCCGCAAGATGGCCTTCGGCATCACCGAGCCGGACGCCGGTTCCAACGCGCACCGGATCTCCACCGTCGCCCGCCGGGACGGCGGGGACTGGCTGCTGACCGGCCGCAAGGTGTTCGTCTCCGGCATCGACCACTGCGACGCCGTGCTGTTCGTCGCCCGCACCGAAGACGCCCGCACCGGCAGGCTCAAGCCCTGCCTGTTCATCGTCCCGCGCGACGCCGCCGGCTTCGAGTACCGGGCGATACCGATGGAACTCGTCGCCCCCGAGAAGCAGTTCCAGGTCTTCCTGGACGACGTCCGGCTGCCCGCCGACGCCCTGGTCGGCGACGAGGACGCCGGCCTGCTGCAACTGTTCGCCGGCCTCAACCCCGAGCGCGTGCTGACCGCCGCGTTCTCCCTCGGCCTGGCCCGCCAGGCCCTCGGCAAGGCCGTCGAGTACGCGAAGACCCGCACCGTCTGGTCCACCCCGATCGGTGCCCACCAGGGCCTGGCCCACCCGCTGGCCCAGTGCGCGGTGGAGATCGAGCTGGCCCGGCTGATGACCCAGAAGGCCGGGCTGCTCTACGACGCGGGGGAGGACGTGGCCGCCGGGGAGGCCGCCAACATGGCCAAGTACGCGGCCGGCGAGGCCGCCGCCCGTACCGTCGACCAGGCGGTGCAGACGCTGGGCGGCAACGGCCTCACCCAGGAGTACGGGCTGGGCGCGCTGCTGGCCGCCACCCGGGTCGGCCGGGTCGCCCCGGTCAGCCGCGAGATGGTGCTCAACTACGTCGCCCAGCACACCCTCGGCCTCCCGAAGTCCTATTAGTCCGCAGCGCCGGACGCACCGCACCCAGCGGACGCACCCACCGGACGCACCCGCCGGGCGTGCCCCCGGTGGGTCACCAGAGGGACATCTCGGCGAACTTTGCAGTGGCGGACGTCATGGTCCGTATGCTCCTGTTCGTACCCTCGGTCGACCTTTTGCCGCGCCAGTCGATGCGTCAACTACCTTCCTGGAGGCTTACTTTGGTGTTCCGCAGCGAATTCCCGGACGTGCCGACGGTGGACCTGCCGATCCATGACGCGGTACTCGGCGGCGCGGCGGCGTACGGCGACGGGCCGGCCCTGATCGACGGCGTCACCGGGGAGCGCGTCAGCTACGCGCGGCTCGCCGCCGGCGTCGAGCGGGTGGCCGCCGGGCTGGCCGCGGCCGGGGTGCGCCAGGGCGACGTGGTGGCCCTGTTCAGCCCCAACACGCTCGGCTACCCGACGGCCTTCTACGGCGCCACCCGGGCCGGCGCCACCGTGACCACGGTGTCCTCGATGGCCACGCCCGCCGACCTGGCCGGGCAGCTCGGCGACAGCGGCGCCCGCTGGCTGGTGACCGTCTCCCCACTCCTGCCGACCGCCCGCAAGGCCGCCGCCCTGCTCGCCGAGCAGGGCGGCCCACTGGCCGAGATCCTCGTCCTGGACGGCGCCGAGGGCCACCGCTCGCTCGCCGACCTGCTGGCCACCACCGGCCCCGCCCCCGGGATCGCCATCGACCCCGGCCGGGACGTCGCGGTGCTGCCCTACTCCAGCGGCACCACCGGACTGCCCAAGGGGGTGATGCTCACCCACCGCTCGATCGCCACCAACCTCGCCCAGTGCGACGCCCTCTACCGGCCCGCCGTGGGCGAACGGGTGCTCGCCGTGCTGCCCTTCTTCCACATCTACGGCCTGACCGCGCTGCTCAACCAGCCGCTGCGCTGCGGCGCCACCGTGGTGGTGCTGCCCCGCTTCGACCTGGAGCAGTTCTGCCGCACCATCGAGGAGCAGCGGGTGCAGGCGCTGGTGGTGGCCCCGCCGATCGCGCTCGCCCTGGCCAGGCACCCGGTCGTGGAGCGCTTCGACCTCTCCTCCGTCGAGTACCTGCTGTGCGCGGCCGCCCCGCTGGATCCGGAGCTCGCCGCCGCCTGCGCCCGCCGCCTGGGCCTGCCGCACCTGCTCCAGGGCTACGGCATGACCGAGCTGTCCCCGGTCACCCACGTGGTCTCCCCGCTGGAGCGCGACCCCTCGCCCGGCTCGGTGGGGCGGCTGATCCCGTCCACCGAGCTGCGGGTCGCCGCCCTGGACGGCGCCGGCGAGGACCTCGGGCCCGGCGAGCCGGGCGAGCTGCTGATCCGGGGCCCGCAGGTGATGAAGGGGTACTTCGGCCGCCCCTCCGACACCGCCGCGGTGGTCGACGCCGAGGGCTGGCTGCACACCGGCGACGTCGGCTTCGTCGACGACCGGGGGTACCTGTACATCGTCGACCGGGTGAAGGAGCTGATCAAGTACAAGGGCTACCAGGTGGCCCCGGCCGAGCTGGAGGCCGTGCTGCTCGGCCACCCGCAGATCGTCGACGCCGCCGTGATCGGCGTTCCGGACGCCGACGGCACCGAGTGCCCCAAGGCCTTCGTGGTCCGTGCTCCGGGCAGCGGCCTGAGCGCGGAGGAGGTCACCGGCTTCGTGGCCGGGCTGGTGGCCCCGTACAAGAAGGTCCGCGCGGTGGAGTTCGTCGAGGCCGTCCCCAAGTCCGCGGCCGGCAAGATCCTCCGGCGCGAGCTGCGGGCCCGCGAGGCCGAGCGCCGCGCGTCCGCGACCGTAGCTAATGCGACCGCCGCCGCCCCCGAGGCCTCCCGCTGAGCGGCCGGGCCCCCGGCGGCCGAAGACCGGCGCCCGTCTGTGAGGATCGACCCGCCGAGCACGGCGGGCCCGCCGAGAGCGACGGGCCCGTCGGGCACGACCGGCCCGCCGAGCCCCCACCGGAACAGGAACCGCCGCCAGCCATGACCAGCCACCCCGCCGCCCGCGCCCCCCAGCAGGACCGCAGCCGCGCCACCCGGGCCCGGCTGCTCGCGGCGGCCGTGGACTGCCTGGCCGAGCTCGGCTGGCACGGCTCCACCGTCACCGTGGTCGCCGAGCGCGCCGGAGTGTCCCGGGGCGCCGCCCAGCACCACTTCCCGACCCGCGAGGACCTGTTCACCGCGGCCGTCGAGCACGTCACCGCCGAGCGGCTGGCCGCCGTCCGCGCCCACACGGGCGAGCTGCCGGCCGCCGGCCCCGACCGCACCCGGGCCGTCGTCGACATGATCGTGCGCCTCTACACCGGCCCGCTGTTCCGCGCCGCCCTGCACCTGTGGACGGCCGCCGCCACCGAGGAGCCGCTGCGCGAGCGGATCATCGCCCTGGAGGGGCACGTCGGCCGGGAGGCCCACCGGGCCGCCGTCGAGTTCCTGGACGCCGACGAGGCCCGCCCCGGCGTGCGCGAGTCCGTGCAGGCCACCCTCGACCTCGCCCGCGGGCTGGGCCTGGCCAACCTGCTCACCGACGACAGCGTCCGACGATCCGGGGTGATCCGGCAGTGGACCGGCGTTCTGGAGAGTACGCTGCGGCCGGTACGCCCATGACTCCCGTACTACCGGAACGGCCGGACGACCCCTGACCAAGGGGTCGCCGGGCGGCCGATGTCCGTGCAGTCTGGAGAAGAATCCCGGCCGGCACGGACCGTGAGGCCCCCGGCCGGGCACGAGCCGAACCGGGGTGCTGCCTGATCATGCACGGAAACGAGTGGGACGTGACCTCCGCCGCCGGCCCCGCACCGGGCGCCACCCCCGTACGCCCCGAAGGCCACCGACTCGTCCCGCTCGCGACGGCCCTGCTCCAGGGCGACGGCCTGATCCTGCACTGGAGCGAGGACGCCGAGGCGCTGCTCGGCTACTCCGCCGAGGAGGCCGTCGGCAGCTACGCCGCCCAGCTGCTCACCGACGGCACCGACCGCCCCGAGGTGCTGTCCCTGTTCGCCCACATCATGGGCGGCTCCGCCGGCTGGTCCGGCGTCTTCCCGGTCCGCCACCGCGACGGCCACAAGGTCGACCTGGAGTTCCGCACCTACCCGATCGCCGGCCCGGCCGGCACCCTGCTGCTGCTCGCCACCGCCTCCGACATCCGCGCCCTCCAGGCGGTCGAGGCCGACCTCGCCGTCCTGGACGGCGTCTTCGACCGCTCACCGATCGGCATGGCCGTCTACGACACCGAGCTGCGCTACGTCCGGCTCAACGAGGCGCTCGCCCGGATGAACGGCGTCCCCGTCGCCGCCCACCTCGGCCGCCGGATACCCGCGGTGCTGCCCGGCATCAACAGCGTCGAGATCGAGCAGACCATGAGACAGGTGCTCAGGAGCGGCAAGCCCGTGGTGGACGCCCGCTCCCACGGCCGGGTGCCAGGCGACCCGAAGCGCGACCGCGCCTGGTCAGCCTCCTACTTCCGGCTGGAGGACTCCACCGGCCGGGTCTTCGGCGTCTGCTCCTCGATCATCGACGTCACCGAGCGATTCCAGGCCGAGGCCCGCGCCGCCCGCGCCCAGGAACGGCTCGCCACCATCGCCGAGGCAACGGCCCGGATCGGCACCACCCTCGACCTCCAGCGCACCGCCGAGGAGCTGATCGAGGCCGTCGTCCCCCGGTTCGCCGACTTCGCCACCGTCGACCTGCTGGAACCGGTGCTGCGCGGCGCCGAACCCACCCCCATCCCCTCCGACCGGACGGTCACCCTGCGTGCCGTCGCGGTCGGCGAGTCCTACGAGTCGGGCCTCGCGCACGCCGTGGACACCGTCGGCGAGACCTCCGAGTACGCCCCCGACCGCAGCTACACCCAGTGCCTGCGCAGCGGACGCCCCCTGCTGCGCGCCCACGTGGACGCCGAGGTGCTGCGCGGCCTGGTCTCCAGCGAGGACCGGGTCGAGCCCGGCATCGCGGCGGGCATCCACTCGTACCTGATGGTGCCGCTCACCGCCCGGGGCATGGTGCTCGGCGGCTCCGAGTTCATCCGGATGCGCAACTCCGAGCCGTTCAGCGACGCCGACGTGGCGCTCGCCGAGGAACTGGTCGCCCGCACCGCGCTGGCCATCGACAACGCCCGGCTCTACCGGCGCGAGCGGGAGACGGCGCTCACCCTCCAGCGCAGCCTGCTGCCACAGGAGATCCACCGCACCCTGGGCCTGGAGATCGCCTACCGCTACCTGCCCAGCAGCGTGGTCAGCGAGGTCGGCGGCGACTGGTTCGACGTCGTGCCGCTGTCCTGCGGCCGGGTCGCCCTGGTGGTCGGCGACGTGATGGGCCACGGCATCCGGGCCGCCGCCACCATGGGCCAGCTGCGCACCGTCGCCCGCACGCTCGCCACCCTCGACATGCCGCCCGAGCAGGTCCTCACACGCCTGGACGAGACCGCCTCGGGCATCGGCGAGGGCCAGTTCGCCACCTGCATCTGCGCCGTCTACGACCCGCTGGAGCGCACCGTCCAGATCGCCTCGGCCGGCCACCTGCCGCCGATCTCGGTCGCCCCCGACGGCACCGCCCGCCGGGTCGAGGTGCCGCCCGGCGTGCCGCTGGGCGTCGGCGGGGTGGCCTTCGAGTCGATCGAGTTCACCCTGCCCGAGGGCGGCATGGTCACCCTCTACACCGACGGCCTGGTCGAGCGTCGCGGCCAGGACCTCGACGACGGCATCGACCTGCTGGCCGACACCCTCGCCGGGCCCGGCCGCACCCTGGAGGAGAACTGCGACGCCGTCCTCGGCGCACTCGTCACCGACGGCACCGAGGACGACATCGCGATGATCATGGCACGGGTCCTGCCGCTGCCCGCCGACCGGATCGCCACCCTCCCGCTCACCGGCGGCGGCCGGCTGCCCGGCAAGGCCCGCCGCTTCACCCGCGCCACCCTGGACGCCTGGGGCCTGACCGCCCTCTCCGACTACGCCGAGCTGCTGGTCAGCGAACTGGTCACCAACGCCTTGCTGCACGCCGACGCCCCGCGGCGGCTGCGGCTGTTCCGCGACCGGGTGCTCACCCTGGAGGTCTCCGACGCCGGCGGGGCGACCCCGCAGCTGCGCCCCTTCGCCGAGCAGGACGAGGGCGGGCGCGGCATGTTCCTGGTCAGCGAGCTGGCCCAGCGCTGGGGCAGCCGGCTGACCAGGGACGGCAAGGTGGTCTGGGCGGAGCTGGAACTGCCCTTCGGGGCTGCTTAGTTCCCCGTCGGTGCGGGTTGGTCTCCTGTCAGTGTGCTTCCCCGGTCAGTGCGCTTCTCCGGTCAGTGCGCGGCGAGCGGGTAGTGGTCGGAGAGGTCGGTGTAGGTGTAGCTCTTGCCCCAACTGCTCACCGTCCACGGCGCGCTGTGCGTGCGCAGGACCTGGTTGGTGTACTGCTGCGGGCGGGCGTGGTCGGCCCGGTAGAGCACGTAGTCCAGGTCCTCCTTGGGCTCGCCCGGGTAGCGGTAGGCGGCGACGGAGTTGTCGGCGGTGTCGAAGGAGTACGGCCAGCCCGTGCGGGCGGAGGCCGGCGCCAGGTTGGCGTTGTCCAGCAGGGCCTGGTACTCGGAGCCGTGCGAGTCGATGTTGAGGTCGCCGGCGAGCAGGATCGGCTCGTTCGCCGGGATCTGCTTGGCGTCGAGGAAGCCGCGCATGGCCGTGAGCTGCTTGGCCCGGATGGCGGCCGGCTGGCCGCTGGAGCAGCCCGAGTCGGTGGACTGCAGGTGGGTGCCGACCACGCGGGTGCGCTGGCCGTTCACGTTCAGCACGGCGTAGACGAAGCCCTTGTTCGAGAAGTAGTCCGAGCCGCAGGCGTCCTTGTAGACGTACTGCTCCTTGCGCAGGATCGGCCACTTGCTGAGCAGCGTCACGCCGCCGTCCTCGGGGGTGGCGGCGCTGTAGCTGCCGGAGGTCGCGTCCCAGCCGCTGGTGGAGCGGCCGACGACCGGGGTGTGGTACGGGTAGGCGGCCGAGGCCTTGGCGGTCAGGGCGTCGGAGGCCGCGTTGTCGAAGGCCTCCTCCAGGACGACCACGTCGTGGCCCTGGAAGAAGTCCGCCGAGGCGATCGCCTGCGCCCGGTACTGCTGGCCCCAGTTGGGGTAGAGGGTCGTGCTCATCAGGAACGTGTTGTACGTGAGGACGTCCAGCGCGGGCGCGGTGACCGGGGCGGACTCGGTCGTGGCGCCGGTGGCAGCCGTGGCGGGGGCAGTGGCGAGCGCGCCGAGCACGGCGGCGGCAGCGCAGGCGGCGGCGGCCTTGCGGAGGGACGACAGCGGCATTGGGGCTCCGTGAGGGTATGACGTGAACGCGACGGTCAGCGGATGTTGTACATCCAACGTTGCCGCCCGCACGGTGCACAAGACCGCGCACGAGCATTCGGTGAACGCAGTTGAAACACTGTCACCACCCAGAACGCGCGAGCCCCACCACCCATCGTGGGTAGTGGGGCTCGCGAGAGTTGTGCGCGTCAGACCTCGCCGAACTCGCCGGCCTGGACAGCGGCGACGAACGACGACCAGGCGTCGGCGGGGAAGACGAGAGCAGGACCCTCGGGGTCCTTGGAGTCACGGACGGGCAGTACACCCGGGAAGCCAGGAGCCACCTCGATGCAGTTGCCCCCGTTGTTGCTGTAGCCGGACTTACGCCACTCGGCACTGGCCAGGTTGGGGATGGGGCCGGTCATTCATAGTCCTTCCGAACAGCGCGGATCTTGGCAAGCGAAGCCACCTTGGAAAGTGACTCCACCTGGAGCTGATCGTAGTCACGGCTCCACGCCTCGACCGTCTTGCGGTCCCGTTCCAGGATGCCACGTGCCTGTGACTCCGCATAGCCGATGGTGGAGCGATCCGGCAGGGTCAACAGAACGATGGGCATCGTGAACGGGATGTGCTCGCCAAGCGTCACCGGGGCTACCTGGAGTGTGAGAAACGGGAGTTCGGCCAGGCTCTCAAGGTGCCGAAGCTGTGCCTGCATGACGGCCGGGCCTCCGACGGGTCGGCGCAGGCAGCTCTCGTCCATGACCGCGTGAAGCACGGGGATGCGTTCGGCTCGGATGATTTGCTGCCGATCCATGAGGAAGGCGACTCGTTGTGCGGCCTGCTCCTTGGTGATGCTGCCTCGGAGAACTGCGGCGTTCGCCAGGGCGCTTGCATACTCCTCGGTCTGGAAGAGTCCCGGGACCACGTTCAGCTCGAACGTCCGTATCTTCCGGCAGCGGGCCTCCTCCCTGGCGAACTCTTCGAACCCCTCCAGCAGGCTGGCGTGCTCGATCTGGCGGAACAGTTCCCGGAACTTGTCCCCTGTATCGAGCGCTTGATCGGCTGCCGTGGCGAAGTTAATGGTTACGGGCTTCTTAGCTCCTTCGACGTACGACACCAGGGCGTGACTGAAGCCCATGATCTTGGCGAGCTTGGTCTGGGAGAGGTTCCTCGCACGCCGTGACCTGCGAAGCTCGTTTCCGAAGCGGATGGCCGGAGATGACGGTTGATCAGTCTCCTCGAACTCCATGATTCACCGTGCCTTGTAACTCGACGAAACGGTCAAGGGTTAAGCCCTTCCGATCGTAGAGGCTGTCGCGCCACCATGGCTACACCAAGTGACACGCCGAGAGCGAAGCGCTACGGAGACTCCCATGCCCGAAAACCCGAAATCCGCGCTGCCCGACTTCGTCCGCAACGAGGTGGTGCGGGACCTGAAGCACCGAGACGACGACGGCAAGCCGAAGGAGGGGGTCTTCATGGAGATCCTCTGCGGGGCGGCCTTTCTGAGGCCGCTCGGCGGGGGGTGCGAGTGGACGACCAGGCCCGATCAGCTGCGACGGTGCGACCCCAGGGAGATCGCGCCGGGCACGGGGAGCAACTCCCAGCGTCGGCCGATGTTTCCGGAGCCGGCGTGACCTCGGGGGAGATGCTGCTCGCCGGGCTGCACCTCAGCTCGTTGGCGGCCGGCGGCTTCACCGCTATGGCGGGGACGACGCAACGAAACGCGGTCGAGGCGGGTGACGAGCCGACCACCGAGCCGCCGCTTCAACGCCCGTGCAGATGCGGCACGTTCGTGCCGGACTGACAACACGCTCCCGCCACCGCGCCGCGAGTACTCATCCCGCGCGGCGGCGGGGTTCAACGCCCGTCCGTGAAGGACAGTCACGGACGGGCGCCGGCAGGCCTACCTCCCCTGCCGGCCGGCTCCGAGGGCACGTTGGCGCCAGACCCTCGCCGAGCCACACCGCTCCCCGCCGAAATCGCCGCTCCGGCGGGGAGCGGCCGCCCCTCGATCACCGTCGATTCCTTACTTCCCCTGCCCTCTCTTCCCCTGTTCTCTGGAGGTGACCGCGTTCTGCAACGAACGGTGTGACCACTGCTACGCCGACAGCGGCCCCGACGGCACCCACGGACGCATGACCGAACTCGACTGGCGCTCCACCATCGACGTGCATTCGGCGGTACCCAGGGTTTTCGGCCGCAAGTGAGTTTGCAGAGGTAGGGCGAACGTTGGCGAGTCGGATGGCTTGTAGCCGTCCTATGCAGCCCGTACGCGCGTATCGATTTCTGACTCTGCGGAGCTACCCGTCGCGCGTCGCCGTACCCACACCAGCCGCCGCAACTGCACAGACCCCGGGTTGACCAAGCTGAGTCGGTGCTGGCCGCTGGCCCCGGCTGGAGGTCAAATGCGAGCGGCTCGTCGCACGCTGTGACGCGGATCGGTGGCCAGCAGCTCCAGCACGGACCGCACGTCGTCTGGCGAGCTCGCGGACGCACGGGCTGCTGCTGCCAGGGTTCGACGTACCCGGAAATCGTTGTCGTGAGCAAGACGTACGGCCGTATTCCGATGGTGCCTCGGTCTGCGCATGCACAGGACCGCGCTGGCCTCGCGGACGGTGGAGTCACTGTGTGTGGACAGTAGGTCGACGTCCACGTGCAGGGTGGTCTCCCCCGGAAGTCGCCCGAACACCAACGCTGCCGCCCGCACCTCGGCCGGGTCGTCGCTGCGGAGCAGACTTACGGCTTGCTCCGCGACCCAGCCGTGGTCTTCGTCGGTTGCCGCGGCCGCTCCAGCGAGTTGGAGTCCGTGCCCGCGCAGGGAGGCCGACCCCAGGCTGATCTTGAAGAAGCTGAGAGGGTGTGCTTCGCCGGTGAGTTCGTCGTGAGCGCTTCCATCGCGGTCGCCTGCGACGAAGCTCTTGCTGGCCAGGAACACGGCACGCTTGGCTGGACCGCTCTGCTCCATCACCAGATTTCGCAGCGCCGTCAGAGCGTCCTGCCTCGTCGAAGCGGTCTCCCGGTTGTCCTTGGCGATCGTCTCCAGTTTGGTGAGGCAGGCCTGCTGGTCCTCGATAGCGAGGCTGCAGACCAGATAGGAGTCGGTGACCATGGCCGTACCGAATTCGGTTCGGTGCGGATCGGGCGCGGGTCGACTCAAAATTCGATCACGTGCCTGCTCTGCCCGCGCTCGCGCCGACAGATGCGCCGGATCGAGCTCGTGGCGAATGACGCTTGCGAGGTAGTGACCGCGCGCGTCCAGTCCACATGCCCGGACGCGGAGCTCGATTCGTTGCTCGTCCGTCAGTGCAATGCATTCGCTCGGCGGCCAATGGGTGGCGGCGTCAGTTCGTCCTGCTCCCAGCGAACGCAGGACGCGGTCGTCCAGCATGATCTCCACAGCTTTCTCCACCCCGAGATCCGCAAGGTCGATAAGCCGTGACAGCGCTCTCATCGCTACGCCCGGGTGAGCCAACGCGATCTCAAGACAAGCGGTGGCGTGCTCGGCATCCGTGTATCGGTAGTGGTTCGGCTCGCGAGGTACGTCTGGAGACAGCAGGTTGAGCAGGGCGTGGGCTTGTCTTGGTGTGCCCCGTCCGGCGAGGGCACAGGCGGTCTTCGTAGCCTGCGTCGTGAGTGCGAAGGTCGGTGACTCCGTTAGCTCCCCGCGCCGGCCGCAGGAGGCGATTTCGGTGAGTTCCTCCAGGAGCACCGCGGCCGAATCGTCGTCGACCAGGTCCACTTGGGCCGAGACGAGGACAGCACGGGCGCGTAGCTCCCACCATGGCCCTTGGCCGAGGGTCTGTACGGCGAGGAGTCGGTCCCCGACTGTAACGGCCAGTTCCTTCACCTTCGCCGTGTCACCTGCCCGCTGGTAGTACGCCGCGGCGAGAGCCGGCTCGGAGTTCTCCGCGTAACGATCACCGAGGAACGAGAGGGCCTCGCATTCGTCCGCCCAACTCCCGGTCACCACACTCTCGATAAGCCACCTCCGACCCGCGTGCACGGCTCCGACGGGTTGGTTGGCCACCAGAGCGGACATCGCCTGTTCCCGAGGGTCACGCACGCGGTCGAGCAGACGAGCCGTCCCGGTCCCACGAAGAGCCTGCGCGAGTCGATGCTCCTCGTCGATCTCCGTGGTCAGAGGGCCGTACTGAACATTGAGAGCACGAATGGCGTAGAGCCAGTCGGCGGCTTCCTCCGCCATTCCGGCCAGAATGGCGTCGGAAACCGCCTCGCGCCAGCATTCCAGCGCCTCCTCAGCCCGTGCTCCGAGGGCCAGACGCCGGGCCTCACGCGCATTGATCAATGCCCGGTAACGGCCTGAGACCCTACGGAGCCGGGCCGATCGCAGGAGCGCACGCCGCTCATCGGCGTCGTACTCGGCTCGCACGAGGCGCAGGCGAATCGCAATGCCGTCCCCGGCCTCCGTGGCGGCTCCTTCCCGGATCTGGTCCACAACACGACCGAGCAGTTCGTCCAGACTCTCGACCTGGTCGGGTTCGACGGCCAGCACGGCCTCCGCGAGGTTCAGGACGAGGAGCGGCCGGTAGTCCTCCTCCGGATGCTCCTCGTTGAGAACAGCGCGCAACCTCGAGAACTCTCCGAAGGGATGCCCGTCCTGCTGGATCGCCGCGTCGACCAGCCGCATGTGGCGCCGCACCGAGGAGGCCTGTGCCGGGTCCGCCTCGGCCGCCGCACCGGTCAACTCCTGCAGCAAGTGGCCGAGCCGCCTCGCCTCATACCGGTCTGCGTGGTGGAGTGCGGCCGCGGCCAAACGAGCGGCAAGCCCGGCCGCCTCTTCCCACCTCCCCGCTGCTCTGAGTGCGTCGAGCTGTCTCCTGCTCAGCACCGTGGCGTGACCCCGGAAACCGGCCTCGGTGAATCGAGAGGCCAAGCGCCCGTACAGCCGGGCGGCCTCAGCCGGCTCAACTGTCTGGTTCGTCTGGGCTTCCCGAAGAAGCGGCTTCACGTCGTCGGTGTTCAACGGGCCGAGGAGGATGCGGTCGGCCTGCTCCTGTCGGTCAGGATGAGGCGCTGGAACACCAGGAAGAGGTGCCCCCGTAGAGAACGCCGCCGCCGTTTCACGGGTCCAGAACCGAGCAACGACATCACCCTGATAGCGAAGGTGCTCATTGATCTGTTCGGCCCCCCAGAGATCCAGATCGAGATCTGGATGCTCCGTCTGAAGTGCCGCCAGTTCTTCCGCGACCTGTGTGGTCAGAGTCGAGGCGGAGGTTGCAACGATGATGCGATTGGCGCCGAATGGGCGCACCCCGTTGGCGAACAGCTCGACTGCCGCACGAAGATCGGCTGCGGTGAATCGCTGATAGTCCTTGCACTGGACGACTGTGTACTCGCCGTCGGGCTCGCGGCCCGCCAGATCGATGCCGTGCTGCGCCTGCCCCTGTACGCCGTAACGACGGAACCTGACCTCACGCAGACCGCGGGCACCCTGCACGACCGCCAGCAGAAGCTTCTCGAAGCGGTCCCACCCGATTCTCAGGTTGAGGTCCTCGCCTGGTGGCGTGTTGCCCGGAGTCCCGGGGGACGGTGGCGTCTGGAGGCTGGGGTCAGCGGAGATCCGGGCCCACTGCTCCATGACTGGTTCGGTCCCATGTTCGGTTTCTCTCATGTCTACCTCGCTCGGTACCTAGACGTTATTCATTACCAGCGTCCTATTTGTCGCGGGTCGGCCGCTCGGCAGATTGCCTGCTGGCTGATTGACCCACCAACTACCTGAGTGGCGCAATGATGCACGTCGGTCGCTGCTCGACAGCGTTAACCCAGGTTGGCGCGGAATGAACTGCCTTCCACGCCACCGCTCCTGCGGTGTCCGTTGTGGGCGTCTGGTCTTTGAAGTGGGCGGATTTGAGATAGCCAGGCGGATAGTCGACGTCCTCCCCGATCGGTTCGCGGTAGATGGCCACGAGGGAATCCAGGACTACGAAGCCGGGTGGAGTAGGCGCCCGCTGAGGCAAGTACCGGGCGAGGGCGGTGGTGAATGCCGAGTGTAGGACCGAGCGCATACCCTGGCCACGTTCGGAGCGGGGCCGGCTGTCGGCCCGCACTTTCATGTCGTACTGGTTGTACTCGGCGAACTCGACCGAGGGAACGGACCACGCGTCCAGCGTTCGCCGTAGGACGTCATCGAGGTTGGAGAGTGCCCCGGCGGGGATGTGGCTGGCGGGCCCGTGTGAGCGGACCGCGCCCGCCCCATGGAGCTTGGACCGTCGATCGTCCAGCTCCTCGATGCAGGCGTCGAGTTCGAGTTCTCGTTCGGCGGCTGAGCGGGCTGCCAGGAGGTCGTCCATGTGCATCCGCAGGGGTGCGAGGCGTTCCTCGGCCTTGGAGATCTCGTTGTCGAGTTCTCTGGCACGCAGGAGTAGGTCGCCCCTTCGCCCGATGAGCTCGCTCAGTTGGGTTCGCAGGTCGGTGATGGTCGAGAGAGGGTCGGTGAGGAGCGAGCTGGTCTTGGCGGCGTCGGCGTGGACTGCCGCGTGCAGTTGGGTCGTCTCCTGCTCTCCGTGGCCGTGGTGGTGGCGTTCGGGTTCGGCGCCGCAGAAGACGCAGGTGCCGACGCGGAAGTAGCCGAGGATGCTGTCGGCTTCGCTGACCATCGCGAGTCGGTCGAGGTCGGAGCGGTACTGCTGTCCCAGCAGTCCGAACCAACCTGGTGCGCAGGTCGTGGATCTCGGTCAGGCGGGACTCGACGACGGCGAGCTCTTGTGTGGCGTTCACGCTGGCTGCGACCGCGCCGACGTGGCGGTCGGTGCTTACTCGCAGGGATCGGGACTGGGCGTCGATGGTGGCCTGGATCCGCATCAGCCGTTCGCGTAGGTGGGAGGAGTCTTCTTGGGCCGTCAGCTTGGCGGAGAGCTCCAGGACGATTTGGTCGAGGAGCCCGATCTGGCCCTTGTGGACCTGGCGTTGGTCGGAGTTCGGCTCGGTGGCGGCCATCGGGCCGCCTTTGCCGGTCAGGAGGTACTTCATCACCGAGGCGGCAGCGGTCTTGCCGGAAGCCGCATTCGATCGCAGGACGGGGGAGAAGGGGCCGCCCATGCGGGTCTCGGTCACCAGGGACAGGTGCGCGAGGTCGACAAGGGACAGTCTGCAGGTGCCGCCGGCGTCGTTCTTGCGGACCTGAGTGTCGGCGTAGCCGAGTTCCCTAAAGAGCATGGCGGAGAGGCTGCGCGAGCTGCCCGAGCTGCCCGAGCGGTGGACCGCGGTCAGCTCCAGTTCGGCCCGTCGAGTGACCGGGTCGCACAGATCCGCGTAGTGGACGTGGACAGTGCCGGCGCCCGGTCGTCGGACCAGGGTGAGTGGCGGTCCTTCGGGCAGTTGCAGCCGGCAACATCTGGCTGTAGCTCTCGGCTTCGGGGATGAGCGGGAGACGGGCGTCGCCGAGCATGTACTCGATGGACTCGACGATGAAGGATTGGCTGGTTTCCGAAGCACTGTAGATGACCGTCAGCTAGGGGCCGAAGGCCACGCGGGTGGTGGGCTTTCGGGAGCCCGCGTAGGTGAGGTCGGTCAGTCGCAGTCAGTCACGGACCGATGAGGGTCGGAGGTGGTGGATCGCTATTGTCCGCCCCGGTGTCCACGCCGTCAGACATTTGCCCCAGCCCCCGAGTCTCGAACCTCCGTGATCATCTGATCACTTGGGGCCAAGCGATATCACCACCACCCCGATCGAGAGAAGAGTACGAACCAGGACTGACCGATCGTGGTTCCTAATTCGTGAGTAGTGATTCCAGTCGGCCCGGAGTGAGGGAGTCCGAATATCTCATGTGGGGGGTGTGTTTTGAGCTACATGGGTTCGGAAGGTTCCCAGCACAAGGTCATGTGGATGCGGCCCTCTGAAGATACGGACCGTCCTGGCGAAGCTGGACCACATGGCCTGTCTTACTAACGGCATCGGGCTGGACACGGCACTGTGGGCCTTACTGTTCCCGGGCGTGGTGGATCCGGATAATACCGGGCAAGGACGGCTGGGTTCAGTGTGCCGTGTCCTGCGACCCGGCGTGGAGATCGGAGAGCGCCTGCGTGGCCCGGTCGACGCCAGCAGCGATCGCCTGACGGAAGGCCAACTCGGCCCCGGCATGGTCTCCGGCCGCTCGGCGGATCTGCCCCAGGGCGAGGAGAGCTTCGGTGTGGCCCTTGGTGACCAGGGCGCGGAGCAGCAGTTCGGCGCCCTCCCGTTGCCCACGTGCCGCACGGACGCGGGCGAGCGTTTCTACGGTGTCGTAAGAGCGGTTCGCCAGCTCCTCGGCAGCCCGTCTCTGTCCGGCGAGTTCGAGAACCCGGACCAGGCCGTGGGCGGCATACGACTGGCCCTCGTGGAGTGCTCGTTGGTAGAGGCGACCGGCGCGGCGGAGGTCACCCTGCTTCTCCCGGAGGTCGGCAAGGTCGAGCAGGATCCAGGTCATGTTCAGGTTGTAGGCGTGCCAGTATAGCCCCGCGGCGGCGCGATGGTTGCCCTCCGAAGCGTGCTTCATCCCCAGTCCGCGCAACACCTTTGCCTCGCCGAGCTCAAGCGCGATCTTGGTGTACTCCTCGCTTCCCGCTCGGTCACCGTCATCGGCCAGAATCCAGGCCAGTTCCCGAGGAGCGTTCACGTCGCCTTCAACGTGGAGCGCGTGCTTGAGGACGGCGATAGCCCTCGGCTTCTCCTCCGGGGTCATGTACGTCCAGGCGAGTCCGGTGAATGCCTCAGTGTTGCCGGCTCGGAAGGCGCAGCTCGTTAGGGCGAGGGCCAGCCGATGTCGGCCCTTCTCGGCCAGCCAGCGGGCCTGGTACTCGATGCTGCGGGCACCGCCTGAGGCGAGGGCCTCGTTGTAGAGATTTAGTGCGGTCTGCCGATCGCCGCGCTCCCAGGCGATGGATGCGAGACCCACGGTGGCGTCCGTGTTCACGTCGGAGCTGACGGCCCGTTGGTACCATGCCCCGGCCTCGTCTAGGGCCCCGTCCTGTTCGAGGCGCCAGGCCAGTCGGACCTGTGCTCCAGCGTGCCCCGCCTCGGCTGCGAGGGCGTAGTAGGGGGCCGCGTCGAGCTCGTTGTGGCGCTGTTCGAGGTGCCAGGCTAGGGCGTTCAGTGCGTTACCGCCGTCGGTGTCGGCCGTTGAGCGGGCGAGGGACTCGGCATCAGAGATCCGGTCGCGGGCTGCGGCGGCGAGGGCTAGCGTCGATCGGTCGGAGGTGGCTGCATGCCGTTCTGCGGCGCGCCAGAAGGCGTCACCGGGGCAGTGGAGGTTTCGGGTGCGACGTGCATCGTGTTCGAGGAAGTCAGCGAGCCGGACCCGCAGCCCGTCGCCTCTCGTCCTGCGGACGGGTGACAGGGGTCCGCGCACACCTCGGCACGGCTCGGAGAGATAGTGGAGAGCTTTCGCGAACCAATCCTCCGGCGCGAGGTCGAGTTCGAGTTCGGTGAGGTAATCCGTGGCCGCGTCCTCCAGGAATCCTGCGACCAGTTCGAGACCGTGGCCAAAGCGGCGGGCGTCCATTGCGGCCTCGAGGACCGCGCGGGCAGTGGGGGAGGCGTTGGCATACCGCTCCTGGAGTGCGGGGCCGCCTGCCAGGTACTGGGTGATGTGGCGGGCTGAGGTTCCCCCGAGGTGCGGAAGGTCGCCGGAGATGGCCTGATGGGCCATGAGAAGGGAGCCTCTGCCATGGCTGCACCGATGAAATACCCGCC
>NZ_JBHXML010000082.1:0-45446 GCF_042720345.1 Kitasatospora sp. NPDC058478
CGCGCCGTCCCGGCACTCCCCGACTCCGGGCGGGATCGGCCCGACGAACCGACAGACACCATCACTCAACCCCTGATGCCGGTAACCGCCCTCCCCGCCCCCGACCATGCCGCGCCGATCAGCAGCCGAATTTAAGCAGATAATCGCTATTCAGATCCCCCATTCGGCCGGTGCGGTGTTCGAAAATAAATGGCTAGCATTCATGGCTCACGGGGTGCTGCAATTGCAGCACCCCAGGCTGTCCGAGGGATGTCCGGGTCGGGCTCCGGTCATACCCGAAGGCCGCCAGTCGAGTACGTCGAATGCGGGAGGTCACATGCAGGGCTTCACCAATGGAATGTCGGCCGCGCTGATCGAGGATGTCGCCTGGGTCAAGGCGCAGGCGAGCTACGGAGACGGTGGCGAGTGCGTCGAGCTGGCCGGGCTGCCGACCGGCGACGTGGCCATCCGCAACTCCCGCGACCCAGAGGGTGCCGCCCTGATCGTCACGCGCGGTGAGATCAGGGCGTTCCTCGACGGCGCCAAGCGGAACGAGTTCGACCACTTGATCCCCTAAAGGGAGATTCAAGAATCAGATAAGTCAGATTAGCTTCATATTCTGACCTGGATTCTGCCGCGTGACGGCACGCGGGCACGGCGTGTGGGAGGATGTGGGCCATTGGTGTCAGGCCACCCGAATCGCCTACGGAGTCCGCGTGTCGTCCATTTCCGAATCTGCCGAATTTCCCGCCGACGAGCGCCCCATCGGCGCTCGCGCGGCCGAAGGCGAGAGCCCGCTCCAGCCCGCGGAAGGCGCCAGCGACCACGGCCTCGCCGCCGTCCTGCCGCTGAACCCTCGCGCCGAGAAGTCGGCGCCGCCGGTGCGGGGCACTCCCACGGCGGACCGGGTGGTCCTGGGAGAACGCCTGCGCCGGGCCCGTGACCGGCGAGGCCTGTCCCAGGAGCGGGCGGCCGCGCACGGCAAGATCCTGCTGCCGGAATCCAAACTGTCGTACTCGACGCTGTCGCGCATCGAGTCCGCCAAGACGCCGGTCTCCGGCGAGATCGTCGCCACCCTCGCCGAGGTCTACGGAATCGACTCCAGGGAACTGCGGGAGCTGCAGGACCTGGTCGAACGGGGCCGGCAACTCGAATGGTTCGAGGCCCCGGAGTGGGAGGGTGCTGTCGCGGCGCACTGCAGCACCTACCTGGGGCTGGAGCCGGTCGCCCGGGAGCTGCGTTCCTACCAGACCACGATCATCCCCGGGCTCCTGCAGACGCCGGACTACGCCTGCGGCATCATCGCCGGCCACCACCTGGCCGTCGACGAGAAGCGCGCGGAGCACAGGGTCCGCGCCAGGATGGAGCGGCAGCGGCGCTTCTTCGCTTCGCCGCCCGCGCGAACGGTCCTCGTGATCAACGAGCTCGCGCTGCAGCTGACGATCGGCGGTCCCGCCGTCATGGCGGCGCAGGTGCGTCACCTGCTGCACGTGGCGGACATGCCGAGCGTGAAGGTACGCGTCGTGCCGCTCGACCAGACCATCGCAACGCCCGTCAGCGGTCTCACCCACCTGATGTTCCAGCCCGAGGGACCGCCCGAGATGGTCTACATCGAAGGCCTCAGCTCGTCCACCTACCACCCCGCCGACACCGGGGAGCCCAGCGCGCGCAAGAAGGTACGCAAGGGCAAGAACGCCAGCGCGGACATGGAATCCTACGTACAGCTGATGTTGAAGATCAGCCAGGGCGCGGCCCACCGGCGGCGCAGCATGGACATCCTGACGCAGGCCTTGAAGCGGTTCGAGGGACGTTAGTCGGCCGACTGAGGATGCGGAACGCGGGCGATGCCCCCGTACTGCTGCCACTGGCTGGAGCGCAGGGCCTGCTGAAGGGCTGACTCGGGGCGCCAGTCGGCGACGTCGACCAGGCCGGGCTGTTCGAGGGCCAGGCCGTCGAAGTAGGCGTCGACCTCCCACTGTTCCCGTACCCGGCCCCAGAGTTCGCCGGTCTGCTCGGCCATGATCCTGGTGACGTCGCCACGCAGCTGTGGGTCGCCGCTGACGGCGTGGCTGATGACCACGAAACTGCCCGAGGGCAGGCGATCGACGATGCGTCGCACTACGCTGCGCGGCTGGGCGGAGTCCGGAAGGCATTCCAGCGAGGCGACGAACAGGACGGCGGTCGGCTCGTCCGGACGCAGCAGTTCCTTGACGGCCGGGTGCTCGAAGATGCCTTCGGTGTCCGTCATGTCGGCGTTGAGCATGGCGGTGCGGTCGTTCTCGTCCAGGGATTCGCGACCGTAGGCGATCACGATGGGGTCGTTGTCGACGTAGACGACGCGCGACCTAGGGTCGACGGCCTGGACGATCTGGTGGACGTTGAGCGTCATCGGCTGGCCCGAACCGCAGTCGAGGAACTGGCGGATGCCGTACTCGGCGGCCAGCGCCCGCACCACGCGGTGCAGGAACGACCGGTTGGCGAGTGCGAGTGCGTCGACCTCCGGCACCCGCTCGCGCAGGCACTCGGCGGCGGCGCGGTCGGCGTCGAAGTTCAGGCTCCCGCCCGCCAACACGTCGTAGATGCGTGCCGAACTGGGCACGGTGACGTCGATCTCACGTTTGGACCCCACAGCGCCCCTCGCTCCTGGCAACCATCGCAGGCCGCACGGCTGTTGAGCGCCCATTGTAAAGATCGCATGACTGAAAGCGCCACGTGCCTGACGGTGCATCACCCAAAGGAGGTGGCGCGCGGCGCGGCGCTGGACAGTCCTGTGCGCCGCCATCCGCCCGCGCACAACGTGTGGCGGCGGGTGGCAGCGATGTCGTTCAGGCCCTGGGCGCCCTCCCTTCCATCAGGGAGAAGGCCCCGCCTGCGGCGATCAGCCGGTCAGCGCTGCGGAGCCCCGCCCTCACCGCGCCGGGGTCCGTGCCCATCAGGCGGGCCACGTCCAAGACGGACAGACCGAGCCCGTGGTGGAGGAGGGCGGCGTCGGCCAGCGGGTCCGGCAGGTGGCGGTGCAGCAGGTCGACCGGTCCTGGCCGCGACGCGGTGGCGCCCGGGCGGGGGCGGTGCGCGGTCACCGCGGCGCGCAGCACGCACCAGGCGTCACCGGCGGGCGAGGGACCGGCGAGCAGGACCGCCCAGCGCGCGTGGGCGTGGGCGAGAGCCTCCTCGACGGCGGCCGCGCCGCTCGCGCCGTCCCTCAGCCGGGCCGTGGCGTAGTCGAGGTAGCGGTCGTACACAAGGGCCACGAACGCCAGGAATCCGGCGTCGGGTTCGGTTCGGCGGGTTCGGTGGGGCGGGCCCGGGGCGGTACCGGGCCCAGAAGATGATGCCTGTGGCATATGCAGATCCTGGGATGGCCGTCGAAGTCCGGCGTGCGAGCCGGGCGGGGGGTGCGCGGGAGGGTGCGCGGAATGCGGGGGTGCGGCTGTTCCCCGCACCGGCCGATGTCAACGCAGCGTCAGCCGCCACCAGGTGACAACGCTGCCGTGCGAGAGCGCGCCGAGGGCGAGCGCGGCGACGTACCGCTAGGCGCCGTCCAGAGCGAGAAGGGCCACGGGCACGCGCGCCCCGCACACCCCGATGACCCGCCCGCACGGCTGCTGCGCTCCCGCGGACGGCGGGACGGGACTGATAGCGTTCACCGCCATCGAGGGCGCCTTCGGGCGCGCTCCATGGCTACGGTCGGGCTTGGGCATACTCAACCTACGTGTGATCGACGTCCAGCCCCGGCCGGCGGCCGTGATCCGTCGGCCAGGGCAGCTCCCGCGAGGAACCAGGGAGCCAGCACGAAACGCTACTCCCCGTACCGGCCGGTAGACCCGCTGTGGCGACTGCTGCAAAAGCCACCCCGGGAACGTTTCCGCTCGACTCCGGACAACCGGGACAACTCCTCACTCCCGTCCCGGACATGGGGCCATCCAGCGGCACACCTTCCCGGAGCCGTCGGCCACTCGAAGAGGTGGTCGAGGAGTGTGCCGGCGTAGGACTCAGGGAGCGGGGGCGGGTCAGAAGCGGCTGCGGCGCAGGGCGTCGGTGAGCATGAGGGCCGGCAGCACCTGGTGCACCTGGCCCGTGTTGGCGTACGGGACGGCGCTGCCCTGCTGGGTGGCGAGGGTGTTCCAGGCCGCGAGGGGGAGGGAGGTGAGGGAGAGGCGGTCGTCCGGGGTGGCGGCGTCGAAGGGGGCGGGGCCGGGGGCGGTGACGCCGAGTTGGGTGAGCAGCGGGGAGAGTTGGGCGGGGTCGTTCTGGGTGTAGAGGCGGGCGGTCTTGGTGCCGGAGGTGCCGCGCCCGGCCCAGGCGGTGACCTGGGTCAGCGGGGCGAGGGTCTCGGAGACCAGGTCGGCGTGCGGGTCGAACAGGTAGACCTCCTGGAGGGTGTCCAGGTAGAGCGGGTGGGCCTGGTTGTCGGTGTTGCCGAGGAAGCAGGTGAGGGCGGCGTGGCCGCTGCTGAAGGAGGCCATGCCGAGGCGGCCGATCGGTCCGAACTGGAAGTTGCCGCTGCGCCGGAGCATGAGGGCCTGGATCTCCGGCAGGTACTCCTGGAGGACGGTGGCGTCCGCGAACGACGAGATCTCGTCGCAGGGGTTGCCGGCGACCCGCATCAGCGGGAGCACGAGCACCACGTTCCGGGCGGCGCCGTCGATCTGGAGCGGGAGGCCCTTGGCGAAGGGGTTGGTGAGGAACGGGTCGCCGATGTACTGGAGGTAGTTGAGCAGGCCGAAGAACTGGTAGTCCCAGCCGAAGGGGTAGGTACTGCCGGTGGTCGGGTCGTGGCGGTCCCGGGGTTCGTTGTAGAAGGCCGGGGAGTTCTGGGCCATGCCCGGGTGGAAGTAGACGAGGAAGGGCGCGGGCGGTCCGCCTGGGTCCCTGGACACGCCGGAGGGCCAGTAGACGGCGACGAGTTGCGGTGCATCGATGCCGGGGAGTTGGAGGACGACGGCCTCGCCGTCGGGGGTCACGCTGCGGGTCTCGACCTGGATCGCGCCGCCGGTGATCGACGGCGAGGCGATGAAGGTGCTGTCCGTCACGCCCGGGGGCGGGGAGTAGGCCCCCGGCGGCAGCGCCACGCCGGGGGTGCGGAAGCTCATGTCGCCGGGTGGTGGGGCGGGCGGGCTGCCCGGGTAGTCGCTGCCGGTCTGGGCCAGGCTGACGCGTGCCTGTTCGGTGACGTCGCGCAGCGGCGAGAAGTGGACCGTCAGCTGGATCGTCTGGCCGGAGTCGGAGGACGTGACGGCGGGTGGCGGCCAGTTGCCGTCGGGCGGGAAGGTGGCCTGGACGGTGCCGGCGGAGTCGATGTCGAGGTGGGCGGTGGGCGTGCCGTACTTGGTCTGGTCGAGGGCGGCCGCCTGGATGTCGATCGACGCGTCGGTGTCCGGGATGTTGAAGATCGACTGGTCCAGGACCACGCTGTCCGGCCCGACCTGGTCACCGCCGTTCACGGCGATGGTGAAGTTGCACTGGGTGGTGGTCTGGCCGTGGATCTGGCCGGTGAGGACGAGCTGGGCCATCGGAGTCTCCTTCTCCTCAGTGCCGCGCGAGCGCGAGCGCGATGGCGTGGGCGATCGGCTGGCCGGTGTTGGCCTCGTAGTAGTTGAAGGCCGGGCAGGGGTTGACCTCGAAGCAGTAGACCTCGCCGTCGTCGGCCAGCATCAGGTCGATGCCGGCGAGTGCGAGCCCCAGTCGGGCCGCCAGGTGCAGGCAGCGTTCGGCGAGGTCGTCGGGGGGTTGCCAGGGCGAGAGTTCGGCCCGGCCGCCGTCGCTCCGGGCGTAGCGGTAGTCGACCCGGTCGGTCTCGATCCGGGTGGCGAAGACCTCGCCGGCGACCGTGTGCACCCGGACGTTGGTGCCGGTGACGTAGCGCTGGAACTGCACCGGGCAGTAGCGGATGAGCGGCAGCCGGTCGAGGGCCTCCCGGTCGAGGGTCCGGACGATCGAGCGGACCCCGCTGATCGACTTGTAGACCAGTTCGCCGTGCCGCGCGTGGAACTCGTGGACGAGGTCCGGGTCGTTGGTCACCAGGGTCTCCGGAGCCCGGAATCCGGACTGCTGGATCAGCTGGGCCTGGTGGGGCTTCGACGTGTTGGACACCATCGCGCTCTCCCGGTTCATCACGCAGCCGGGGGCGAGCTCCGCCCAGGTGCTCAGGGCCGTGTGCCAGGACCGGCACCTGCGTACCGTGTCCTCGCCCGCCTCGCGGACTTCGGGGAGTCTGCGCCATTCCATCAGCCGGAGGTAGATGCCGGTGACGGTGGCGCAGTCGATGGATCCGCCGTCGTACGGGATGCGTCCCCGGACGGCGGTGCCGGTGGCCTCCACCTCGAACGGCAGCTCCTCGAAGCGCCGTTGGTGGAGCATGGCGTACGGCAGGCCGAGGCTGTCGAGTTCGGCCCTGACCCGGGCGAGCGGCGACTCGCTGGCGATGCCGCAGACGACGATCACGGCGCACCCCGGGGGAGCCCGGTGAGGTGTTCGTACAGGCGGTCGAGGAAGGCGGCGCCGGCTGGGCGGAGGTCGGGCAGGGGGCTCGCTCCCGCGAAGACTGCCGGCCGACCGTCGTCGCGGCGGTGGTGGCCGGCTCCGAGCAGGTCGGCCCCGGGAGGGTCGGCTCCCGGCAGGTCGGCCCCCGGCGGGTCGGCCCCGAGCAGGTCGATCCCGAGCAGGTCGACCTCGGCGAGCCGGGCCAGCCGGACGTACGGCTCCTCGTCCTCGGCCGGGGGTGCGCCGAAGACGTGCTCGCCGAGCACCAGGACGTCGCCGCGTCCGGTCGGGGCCGCTCGTGGTTCGCCGTCGGGGCTGCTGGAGATCCGGGCCGGCCGGGCGGGGAGCCCCGCTCTGATCGCGAGTGCGGTCCACTCGGCGGTCGAGCGCCAGGCACCGCACAGTCCGTACCCGGCGGGCCGGTTGACCGAGACCGGGGCCAGGCAGGTGAGCAGGCTGAGCAGGAGTGCGTCCAGCTCCTGGGCGGCGTAGGCGGCGTCGGTGTGGGTGGTGAACGGCAGGTACCCGAAGGGGGCGGAGGCCACCCGGTTGAGCACGCCGTCGACGTCACGGCTGTCCAGGACGCGCCCGTCGGGCAGGGTGATCTCGAAGCTCGCGCCGAGGCGGTCGACGCGGTGCACCGACCTGGTGGAGCTGAGCAGGGTCTGCGGGGAGAGCAGTTCCAGGGGTTCCAGCCCGCGCTCGCGCAGCCCCTCGTACGCCCACACGGCGGCCCGGTCCGCCGGATCGCAGAGCACCAGCCACATGCGGCGCCTACCTCTCGGTCCGTCCCGGCTCGGGGGGTTCGTCCCGCAGGGCGCTGTCCGCGAGGTCGGGGCGCTGCGCCGGGGGGATGAAGTGCTCGGGTGGGTGGTTGACTTCGGATGCCGGGTGCATGCCCTCGGCGGGGTGTTCCTTGAATGCGTCCTTGTCCTCCTTGTCCTCCTTGGCTTCCTTCCGCTCCTTGTCGTCCTTGTCGTCCTTGTTCTCCTTGGCGACGTCCTTGACGTCCTTGACGTCCTTGCCCTTCTCGTCGCGTGACAGCTGCAGGGTGACCTCCTGGGCCACCGGATCGTTGCAGGGCAGGACGAAGTCGGCGGTCTGCAGGCTGGTGACGATCGGTTCGGATACGGGGCTGATCCCGATCTGGAGGTGGTCGCAGGCGTTGGGCGGGAGGCTGGCCGGGAAGTTCTTCAGCACGTAGCCCGCACCCATGGGCTGGTCGCCCGGACCGTTCACGTGCAGCGGTCCGGTGCCGATGTTGGAGATCGGGATCGTGATGTCCGGGACGGTCTCGCCCAAGGCCACCGTCATCCGCAGGGGGGTGCGGTCCAGGATGATCCGCGGCTGCTGGGCCTTCGCCGGGGTCTTCCCCGTGGACCAGACGAAGCCGAGTTCCTGCGGGTCGGTGTTCGTGATCCGCAGGCCCCAGGGGCGTTCCCCCGGATTGGAGATGTCGATCTGCACCGTGAAGACGTCGTTGGCGTCCCTGGTCCACGACGCGGTGCCGACCGCGCTCCCGGTCCCGTCGACGATCGACGACTTGGCGGGTGCCTGCGCGACGGTGGTGAGCGCTCCGGAGCCCGCCCGCAGCTCGATGTCCGGTGGCCTCGCGCCCAGGGGTGCGCAGTTCGGGCCGAGGGCCACCACCAGGACGGACCAGGACGTCGCCACCTTGTCCACGACGAGGGGCAGGAGGCCGCTGGTGGCCTGGTCCGCGAGCCGGAGCTGGCCGGTGTCGGGAAAGATGTCTGCCATGATCGCTTCTTCGGTCGTGGAGCCGCGGTGACGTCCGTCACCACGTTCCGAGGGCTACGACGTCGACGAACACGGGTCGACCGGTGGTGTCGGCGCCGGCGGGAACGGGCCGGGTCTCGAACTCCCGGACGACCAGGCGCTGGGCCCGCTGCCCGGTGTCCGGAACGCTGATCGTGATGGTCTGCCCGAGGACGGCGGAGGCCGTCAGGACGGTGGACCAGCCGGTGACGCCGTCCGGCGCCGTCACCCCCGGGTCCTGGACCTGGAGTTCGGTCCGGACGGTGTTCCCGGCGCCGCCCGGCCCGAGGCCCTCCAGGACGACGCCCGCCTGCCCCGCGCTGCGGGTGACCGTGAGGCGCCGCTGCGGCGCGAGTTGGACGGGCTCGGTCAGCACCACCTGTGACACGTCGGGGACACCCGGGATGGTGTACCGCTGGTAGCGGGCCAGGGCGAGCCGGACGAACGGGAAGTAGGAGGCGGAGACGACCGGCGTCAGGTCGAGGTCGGCGAACCAGCGGTCGCCCTCGGCGTCGAACTCGACCGGGTAGAGGGCGGCGTCCAGCAGGCGGTGCAGCTCGGGGAGGGTCACCTGGGCCCGCTGCGCCGCGTTGACCTGGGCTCCGGTGAGGACGGCGGGTGGTGCCCCGGTGTCCCGGATCGGGTCGCGTCCGGCGACCGCGACGTACCGCAGGGCTTCGGCGGGGACCGGCCCGGGCGGGAAGGTGAGTACGGCCAGGGCCTCGTCGTCGCCCGAGACGTACCAGGGCCGTTGGAGGAGGACCCGCAGGCCGCCGCCCTGGCGCAGCCGGGTGAGCGACCGCTGCCCGTCGGTGGTGCGGGTCCAGCCGAACGACGGGACGCAGTCGAGCAGTTGGGGGGCGGGTGGGCGCACGGTGCTCGGCACGTCGATGTCGCCGAGTTGCCCGGCGGCGGTGCAGGCACCGGGATCGGTGGCGAGGATGCGCGCGAAGCAGTCCTCGAAGCGGGACACCGCCGTCACGGCGTAGCTCACGTGGTGGTGGCGGGTGTCGCCGAACTCCTGGCGGATCTCCGGGAGCGCCTCCAGCAGGGGCAGGTGCTGGACCTCGTACGAGCCGACGTGCGCCATCCGCCGGGTGGTGGTCGGTGCGGCCGGCGGGCTGTCGTCCCGGTCGGTCCAGTCGGCGTTCAGGTCGATCCGTCCGGTGCTCGGGATGTCGATCGCGAAGGCGTCCGTCCCGAGGACGGTGTCGCGGTCGCCGGGCCCCCGCCTGGGCGTCAGCTGCCCGCTCGGGTCGGTGAGGGGGTGTTGCACCGCGTGCACCAGGGTGACCGTGCGCGGCGGGGTGATCAGGCGGTTCCGGCCGGCGACGATGTCCTGGAAGGCCGGCAGGTGCGGCACGTTCGGGTCGACGCCCTGCCAGAGCGCGATGCCGAACAGCGCGACGTCGTCGAACGTGAGGCAGGACGGGATGTCGAAGGTCACCTGCTCGGCCGGGCCGAGCGCGACCGTGACGTGGCGTGGGTCCGCCCGGCTCACCGTGCAGCCGCTCGCGGCCGCCTCCAGCCGTACGGACGCGGTCTGCAGATCGGGCCAGGCGCCTTGCCAGATGGCGATCACGGCGTCGTCGGGCGGGTCGATCTGACCGGGCCGCCCGTTGCCGGGGTCGATGGGCCGGGGCCGGGCGTTCAGGGCGGCGCACACGCCGCTCGGGTCGGCCAGCCAGGGCAGGGCCGCGTCGGTCTCGGGCAGGACGACGTACGAGGACGGCGAGGACGGTCCGGCGGGGACGGTACGCGCGCCCTGGACGTCGGTGAGCTCGCGGTCGGCCCGTTCGGCGACCGCGAACAGCCGGCTCACCTCGGTGCCGGGCGCCGCGGGGCCCAGCGCGGTGTCGAAGGCTCCGTCGTACTGCAGCGCCAGGGCCAGCGAGCACTTCGGCGGCAGCAGGTGCCGCAGGTCGTGGGCACGGTAGCCGTGGAGGGTCGCGTAGTCGTCCGCCGAGGTGCCGCGGTCGCTGCGGATGACCATCCGGTCGTGGCCGTCGCCGTCGTCCCACTCCCGGGTCGGCACCAGCTCCGGCGGCGGCAGCGGCTCGAAGCGCCAGTAGGGGACGAGGTCCGACTGGGCGTCGGCGGCGCCGACCTCCTCGACGCGCAGCCCGCCGCCGGCGAGGTCGGCGATCCTGACCCGGATCCGGTACTTGCGGCCGAACCGCAGCCGAGGCAGCGAGCCGGTGTCGCACTCCACCACCGTGTCGAGGCCCGACGTGACCGGTACCGGCAGGGCGTCCCCGGTGTCAGCGACCCGCTCGGGCCGCTGGGCCACCTGGCTCCAGCCGTCCCAGCGCGCCACGATCTCGTGCAGGTACAGCGCGTCGGCGTCGCCGAAGCCGGTGACGACCGGGCCGGGCCGCAGGTAGCCCTCCTCCAGCAGGCCGTCGGGCAGCAGCGGCACGCCGCCGACGGTGTGGTGCACCCGCCGCCGGCACAGCGAGTACCAGGTCTGGCGGCTGTCGTCGAACACGTCCATCCGGTAGCCGCCGAGCAGGGAGTCCGCCAGCAGGGCGGAGGCGAGCAGGCCGGCCGGCGTGCCGCGCTGCTGCGCCCGCTGGAGCTGCTTGCCGTGCTCCTCCTCCCGCGCCCGGTCGACCAGGGCGAAGCCCGTCGAGTGCAGCGCGGGCAGTGCCCCGACCGGAACGGGGGACGACTCCCCGGGAGGGGGCGACGACCCGTCCGACCGGGCCGTGCTGACCAGCCGCAGGGCGGCGCCGTCCACGTCGAAGGGCAGCAGCTCGAACCGGGGGTTCGCGGAGGGCGCGAGACCGGCACCGGTCAGCGGCAGGAGGCCGCCGCTGAAGCCGGTGGAGGTCGGACCGTCGACGGAGGAGGGCACGAAGCGGGTGCCGGTGACGGTGTAGGCGGTGGCGGGCGAGAGGTCGGTCTGGGCGGCTGCGCTCCAGCCCGGTGACGGATCCGGGTCGGGCTGGGGCCACAGCGGCACCACCCTCAGCTCCGCCGGGTGCGTCTGGTCCACCGGGGTGAGCGCGGAGGCGGGTACGGCGAGGTCGACCAGCAGGCCGAGCGCGCGCAGCAGGACGGGGTGGTCGGCCAGGTGCGCGATGCCCTGGTGGAACTCGCCTGCGGGCGGGGGCGCCGCCAGGCGGTCCGGTGGCGTGGTGTCGGGCGCGCCGCGCCGGTAGAAGGCGTACGCCTGGGCGAGCGCCGGCGTCGCATCGGTCGGGACAGCGCCGGCCGGGGTGGCGTGGGGCGGCGTGGCACCGGTCGGGGTGGCGTGGGCCGGGGTGGCGCCGGCGGGTGCCAGCAGGCCGGGCTGCCACTGCTCGCCGATCGCCCGCAGCGCGGCCCGCAGCCCGGGGTGGCTCTCCGGCGCCGCGCCGCGGTGCGCGGCGTGGGCCTGGGCGGTGGCGGCGTAGATGCCCTTGACGTCGGTACCGGCCCGGCCAGCCGGGAAGGCCTTGGTGGCCCGCCCGTCGTAGCTGGTGGCCCGGTACGGCTCCACCGGCATCGTGGCGGTGAACAGCGTCTGCCAGACGGCGAGTTGCCGGTCCGGGGGGAACTGGACGGTGCTCCCGTCGAGGGCGGTGTACGGGACGCGCACGGACGGCAGCGCCCGCCCGCCGCGCCGGACGTCGAAGCCCACCCCGGCGAGCCGCCGCGGCCAGTCCTGCATCCCGAAGTCCGCGACGGTGAGCGCGGCTCCGTCCGGGGCGAGCAGGCGCGGTGTCAGCAGCACCGACAGCAGGGCCATCGGCGCGGACTGGCCGGGAACGGTCGCCAGCCGGCCCGCCGGGAGCACCGTCCAGACGAACTGCCGCTCCAGGCCGGTCGAACTCTCCGGGCCGGTCGAACTCTCCAGGCCGGTCGATGACATGGCTCACTCCCCTGCGAACGCCTGGCAGTAGGTCTGCCACGGGAAGGTCTGCCCCTGCGGCCCGAGCGCGGCCTCGACCGACGGGTCCGAGGCGGTCGAGGCGCCGCTCAGGGGGCGGCGCAGCCCGGCGGGGGGCGGGCAGTTGCCGAAGCACTTGTGGCACTCCAGCGTGAAGGACTTGGAGAAGAAGGTCAGGTCCACGGTGATCACGAGCCGGGCCGAACCGCTCAGCGAGCCGGAGGTGGAGTCGTACGTCAGGCTGAGGGTCAGTTCGATCGAGACGCTGATCAGCCCCAGCAGCGAGACGCTGCCGCCGATCCGCAGATAGCCGGTGACCTCGGTGTCGGTGCCGTTCTTGGCGAAGACGACGCCGCCGAAGACGTGCACCTCCGCGGACACGATGACGAAGTCCATGACGATGGCGGCGCCGAACTCGATCCCGCCGGTGAAGCGCTGCAGGCCGCTGTCGGTGCCGCCGGCGCTCAGGCCGAGTTCCAGGTACCCGCCGCCGCCGAAGCCCGACACGGTGACCAGGAACGGCCGTTCCCGGGTGCCGAACGCGAAGTCCATGACGATCGGCTGGTCGGTCAGCGACAGCGTGACGCCGGCCTGCGCGGTGAGGTTCTGCACGCTGAACACCAGCAGGCCGACGCTGGGGACGGCAACGGTGTACGAGGCCGTGATGCTGGTCGCCGAGGTGTCGATCCTCGGGCCGTTCCCCCCGAGCGGGAGGTACTGCTCCAGGGCGGCGAGGAACCCGAGGTCCCCGCCGAGTGTGACGTTCGTCAGGCGGGTGGAGAGGTCGAGCCGCTTGCCGGGGTCGGCGGTGAAGGTCACGGACGCGAAGGTGAGGGCGACGTACGCGGGGGCGCCGACGTCGGGGACGATCAGCTTGAAGTTGCTGATCGTCCCGGTGGCGTGCATCTCCGGCTTCCCGTCGACCGACAGGGCCCGGACGTCGAGGTCCAGCGCGCACCCGGTGTCGGGCGTGAACGGCGGGAAGGACTTCTGCAGGTCCTGGTGCCAGGTCAGCTCCGCGGACGGGGTGGGCGTCTGCTGCCCGACCCAGAGGAGCTTCGGCGGTGCGCTGACGACGTCGATGAGGCTGCTCAGCGGGACCACGCCGAACAGGGTGGCGTCCGGGGCGAACAGCTTCGAGGGCACGGTCTGGAAGGCGTCGCTGACGGCCGGCCCGAGCGTGCGCGAGATCTGCGACACGGTCATGTTGGGGGCGGACAGCCCGCCGACCCGGGCCCCGGCGGCCCCGAAGTCGAGCGTCCGGGGTGTGACGAGGTCGAGCAGCGCGTCGGGTGTCGGGCTGCCCCAGGGGGTGTCGACGAGCGCCTGCGAGATCGTGGCGGGGAGCGCCGGGAGCGGGCCGAGCAGCCGGCGGACGGCCGGCAGCCCCACGGCCAGCTGGGTCACCTGCGGGTAGAAGCCGACCCCGCTGGGGGAGAGCCCGGCCCCGATCCCGCCGAAGGTCATCGACTGCACCTCCTGCACGGCGTCCTCCACCGCCTGGGTCGGGGACGTCATGACGAGCGGGATGCGGGCGGCGATGTCGCAGAGGGGGCGGCCGAGGCCCGCGAAGGCTCCGGTGCTCGGACCGTTTCCGTAGATTCCGTCGAGTGCCGCGCCGTAGCCGGCGCCGGTGGCGCCGTCCTCGACGAACAGCAGTGGCAGGTTCAGCTCCACGTACTCCTGCCCGGCCGTGGCCTGGAGGGTGAACACCACGGGGGTACCGGCCCTGGTCGGCCAGAAGCACCTCGGCGGGGCGGCCGAGGAGCCCACCGGGATCCAGGAGGCGTCGTCGAGGCCGTCGGTCTGCCCGGGGTCGATCGCGACGCTCTGGAACGGGAACCGGCGTTCGTGCGGGCCGCCCGCGCCGATGCCGTAGTCGTCGCGGACGGGCTCGGTGACGATCAGGAAGGCCTTGCGGTGCAGGGCGGCCACGGCGGGGTCCGTGCCGTCGAACCGGCGGTCGGAGACCTCGATGTAGGCGGCCCGGTGGCCGAACGGGAACAGGGCGCCGGGGGCGGAGACCTTGACGCGGAAGTCCCGGCCGAGTGCGGCGTCCTGGGCCCACTCCAGCTGGGGCCAGTGCGCGGCGGCGCAGAACCGGGCGCCGTAGGCGCTCAGGATCAGCCGGTCGACGGTGAGGGGGACGGCCGGGTTCTCGGCGGCGGCCGCGACGATCCGGTCGTACCAGGTGTCCAGCGGGGTGCCGTGGTCGGTGCCGTCGGCCAGGGACCGGAGGGGCCGCGCCGTCAGGTGTCCGTCGGGGCCCGCGATGCGGCTGTGCCACAGCTCGGTGCCGCCTGCCGTGCCGGTGGCGGGCAGGGTGCGGTGGGTGCACCGGGCGTCCGGCTGCAGGGTGAGCAGCAGGTTCCAGGGGACTTCGAGCCGGGCCAGCAGGTCGGCGGTGGTGGCCGTCGTGACGATCAGCGGCAGGCGGTTCATCGCGTCGAGCAGGCCGGCCACGGTGAGCGTGACCGGGTCCGGGCCGACGGCGAAGCACAGGGTGGAAGGGCCGGCCAGGAAGCCCTGGGGCGGCTGACCGGACTCCACCACGGTCTCGGCCAGGTGCTGCGGGGGGACGTCCACCAGGAGGTGGCCGCCACCGGGGTCGGCCACCAGCTGGACCGTGCCGTCGGGCCGGGTCTGTTCGTGCAGGCCCTGGCTCCGGACGGTCAGGGTGACCAGGTCGTCCGCGCGGAGCACGGGGTAGCTGCCGGTGGGCGCGTCCGGCAGGTCGAGGAGCTGCCAGTCCTGCCAGCCGCGGTCGAAGCGCCGGTGCATCAGCGCGGCACCGGCCCAGACGGCGAGCACGTCGGTGCGGCCGCCGCCGGAGGCGACAGCGGCCAGTCGGGGGCCGGTCGTGTCGGGGGCGGTGAGGTCGCCGCCGAGCTGCTCCCAGCCGAGCCAGGGGGCCAGGGCGGAGTGCCGCAGGCCGTGGTCGCCGCCCAGGAAGACGTCACGCTCCGTCGCGGCGAGGCAGGTGAAGGAGCGTTCGTTCCCGTCGGGGAGCGGGCCGAGCTCCTCCCACACCGGTGGCTCGCGCATCGGCGGGGTGTCGCTCTCCAGGTGTGCGCGGAGCAGGCGTCGTTCGCGGGTGTCGGCGAGGAGGAGGTCGATCCGGCCGGGCGCGACGGGCACTGCCGTCAGGTGCCCGGGTGCGCGCTCGCCCGTGCGGAGCACAACTGGCCCCTTGGTCGGGTGTCCGCGCAGGAACTCCCAGCCGTGGGCGCCCGCGTCCAGGACGAGGTGGACATCGCCGGACCGGCTCGACACGACGGTGAAACCGGTCGCCGAGCCGCCCCGGGCGAGCGTGCCGAGCGAGGTCCAGTGCGGGTGCTCCCCCGCGCCGGGGCGCAGCCGTAACAGCTCGCCCGCCGCGCTGAGGGCGAACACCTCGACCGGGCGGCCCTCGGTCGCCGTCGCGCTCAGCCAGTTGAACGCGGGGGCGCCGGTGAACGCGGGGGCGCCGGGCGAGGGCCAGGGGCGGTCCAGCGCGTGCCAGGCGTGCCAGCGGCCGTCGAACACCCGGTACCGTACGGCGCCGTCGTGCGCGCCGACGAAGAGGTGGAGTCTGCCGTGCCCTGGCGAACAGACGGCCAAGGCCCGTGCCGGGTGGGTGTGCATGGGGCGCCCCCAGCAGATGGACGCGGTACCGGTGGACGCGGTACCGGTTGGACGCAGTACCGCTCAGCGGGGCCGACGCATCGGGCACCCGCCAACTCTCAATGGTTCCAGGCTATTCCCGCTTCGGGCACGTATCAATTCCTGGTCGCGACCCCCGCCTCCGGGCCGAAGCGGCCTCACTGTGCGTAGCCGCCTTCGGGTAACACTCCCCCGAGGACGTCGCCCGCGGTGTTCAGGGCTGCCACGGTGCCGGTCTCGGCGGCGTTCGACGGGAGCGACAGAAGGCGGGGGTGGGCAGAAGGCGCGGGGTCGGCGGGGCGGGGTCGGCCGGCCGCGGCGGGTGCCGGGCCGAGGAGCACGGTGGCGGCCGTCGCGGCGGCGGCCAGGACTGCTGCCGGGCGAAGGGTGCGTGAACCAGCCACCGGGAACTCCCCTCTCGCCAATGATCCATTGGATCAAGAGAATTGATGTAGCGTCAGTTTCCGGTTCGGCCAGACGCCCAGCCCGGGGGCGCCGGCCCCGGCGGCCCGGCGGCCCGTCGACCCCGGCACGTTGTTCGAAGAATCGGTGGAGACTCCACAGTGCAGCCTGCTTGATTGTTCATCTACAAGAAGCCGACTGAGGGTCAGGGGGCGGCGGACAATCAGGTCCGGCCGCCGGACAGGACAAGGGGGCACGGGGTGGCTGGTGTTGGACGTCCGCAGGGGCGGCTCAAGGGGGAGACCGAGCAGGCGGATGCCCTGGCCCGGTTCGTGCGGGAGGTGACGTCGGGGGTCACCGTCCGCGAGCTCGCCCGGCGTTACCCCGCAGGCAAGACCAGTTGGAGCGAGTACCGCTCCGGGGAGAAGGACATCCCGTGGCACCTGCTCCAGCGGCTGGTCCACGACCGCGTGACCGACCCGCGAGCCCGGACGGTGCTGCTGGAACGTGCTGCCCGCCTGCACGAACAAGCCACCCTGGCGGCCCGGGGACTGCGGCCGCCCGAGGCGGGACGTTTCGCCGCCCAGCAGGCGCTGGACCTGGCCCGCCAGGCGCAGCGACAGGCCGAGGAGGGGGTCGCGGAGGCGGATGAACTGATCCGTGTGCTGGTGGAGGTCGTGGCCGAGCTGCGGGGTGAACTGGGCGACGACGCGGAGGACGACACGGGCCCCGCTTCGCAGCAGGCGCCCGGCGGGGGCGCGGGGCAGCTGCGGCGGGCCCGGCTGCGGGAGGCGACGCGCTGCCTGGCCGAGGTGCGGCGCATCAGGCAGAGTGCACGTGAGGCGCAACAGGCGGCGCAGCGGGAGCAGGACGCCGTCGGGCTCCTGGCCGATCAGGAGCGTACGCACGCCCGGGCGGACGAGGGCCGGGCGGATGAAGGCCGGGAGCCGGGGTCCGAGCTGGTGGTGGCCGACGGGGTGCAGGCACACCTGCCGGTGCTGTGGCGCCTGGACGCCGACCTCCTGGCGGTGCGGGAGGCCTTGGCCGACCGGCGCCGGGAGGTGCTCGGGGTGACCTCCGTCGTACCGCGCTCACCGGTACCCCGGATTGTCCGCGGCGAGGTCGTCGACGCCCCGGACAATCGCCTGACCGGCCTCATCGCCCCGTTCGGCCGGGCGCGTAACGCCCCGCACGCCGCAGGCGCCCCCAGCGCCGCGGGCACCCGTCGCAGGACCGGCACCATCCTGTTCGCGGCCCTCGCCCTGCTACTGGTCGGAGTGCTGCTCGGTATGCACTTCAGCGCACCGGCACCGGGCATCCCGGTGCCGTACCTGGCGGATTCCTACCGTGTGCCGGCGGTCACCGAGGCCCACGGTCCGTCCCCGTCCCCGTCCGCGGCCGGCACGTCCGCGGACACGTACCGGCCGGCCGCCGGCATCGCGTCGGCCTCAGCCCCGGCCTCGGCCTCGGCAGACGCAACTGCTGCCCCCGGACCGCAGCAGGCTGCGGCCTCGCCTTCGGCCCCGCTTTCGGTCGAGGTGACGCCCACCCCCGGGTCGGCGCCGACCCCGGCCGACGCGACGCCCGCCCCCGAGGCGTCGAGCACCCCACGGAACCGCGACACCCAGGGCGTTCCGCCTGACACGGCCCCCCAGCAGCCGGGACAACCCGTGGTCGCCGCCTCCGCTCCGGGCACGCTGTACTCCATCGCCCCGGACCACCGCGCCGTCTACCAGTGGCAGGGCCGGGACATGGCCTGGACACCCATCGGCGGTCCCACCGAAAGGATCCTCGCGGGAGGCGCCGGTGTGTTCGCCGTCAGCGCCGACGACAAACGGCTGCTCGGCTACAGCGGGACCCCGGGCAACTGGACACCCGTCAGCGAACCCGGTGCCGACTTCGCCATCAGCGGCACCCGCCTCTACCGCCTCGCCCAGGACCACACCGGCGTCTACCGCTGGAACGGCACCGGAACGAGCTGGACCAAGATAGGAGGCCCGGCCGGACGCCTGTACGGCGGCGGGGCCGGCCTGTTCGCGACCGACCCGCGCGACGGCCGCATCTTCCGCTACGACACCGCCAGGGAAATCTGGACCTACGTGGGCACCGACGGGGCGACCTTCGCCGTCAGCGACACCCGCCTCTACGGACTCTCACCGGACCGCAGCCAGGTGTTCCAATGGGACGGTACGGGCAGCGACTGGACCCTCATCGGCGGCCACGCCCAGGACCTCTACGCCGGGCCGGCCGACCTGTTCGCCACCAGTCCCGATCACGGCACCTTCCTGCGTTACGCCCGCACTCCCCAGTTCTGGGATCCGGTCAGCGAGGCGGGAGCCGAATTCGCCGTCACCGCCGACCACATCTACCGCCTGGCGCCCGACCACAGCGCCATTTACCAGGCACCCAGCACCGGCACCGTCACCTGGACGAAAATCAGCGGGCCGGCCGCCACCCTGATCACCAGCAGGTGACAGGCGGGCTGATCGAGTCCACGAACACCAGGACCCGCCCGATCGTCCGCCGGGGCCTCCGCTCCCGCAGCGCGGACACCGTCATCGCGCTCGTCATGCTCCGCCTCAGCGGCAACCGCCCCGCCCTGCCCCGACGCCAACTCGTGTGACCACACCCACAGGTCCGGCACAACCTGCTCTCCGACGGCTCGTCCTCGTACGTCTACGGACCGGACGACCTGCCGGTCGAGCAGATCACCGGCACGGGCACCCTCTGGTTCTTCCACGACCAGCTGGGCTCCACCCGGGCCCTGACCGACACCTCGGGCTCCGTGGCCGGAGCGTACGCCTACACGCCCTACGGCGCCGTCAGTTCCCACACGGGCTCCGCGTCGACCGCGCTGCGGTACGCGGGCCAGTACAGCGACGACGAGAGCGGCCTGGTGTACCTCCGGGCCCGCTCCTACGACCCGGCCACGGCTCAGTTCCTCAGCATCGACCCGGTGGTCGAACAGACCCTCAGCGCATACGGCTACGCCAACGCCGATCCGCTCGACCAGACGGACCCGGCGGGGCTCTGGGGCTGGAGCAGCGTCAAGAAGTTCGCCCATGACCACTCCGACGTGATCTCGCACATCAACTCGGTCGCCACGGCCGTCTGGGCCGTCTCCGGCACGGTGGCGCTGGTCTGCGCCTTCGTGGGCGCGCTGCCCTGCGCGGCCGTCGCCGGGGGAATCTCCGGGGCAGCCTGGTTGGTGACCACCGTCACCCAGGTTGGCCTGGTGGCCGACAAGTGCAGCAGCGGAACGTCCGCCTGGGACTGCGGGGAGGCGGCCGGCTACCTGACGGCGGACGTCGCGGCGTCGCCCCTCGGACTGAAGGGGCTGGGCGCGCTGAGGGGCGTCCTCCCGGTCCGGACGGACAAGAGCCTGGACGTCTGGCGCAAGATCTGCGAGGGCTGACCGACCCCGGTTCCCGGCCGGTGCACACCGGCTACGGCCGACTCGATACTGTCCCTTCGACGACACCACGGCGGGCCGCCTCTCCTCGCGGGGGCGGCCCGCCGCTCGCGGTGGCGCGCGCTCCGTACCTCTCGACGACAGGAACGGCACATGACCGACAAGGCGTTACCCCTGTCCGCGCCGATCTCCGTACGGCCGAACCCGCTCCTCGGAATGCCCCTCACGGCGGGCGGCCTGCTGATCTCCCTGCCCAAGGCGCTCGACGGCGGCCCCACGGCCCCGGTGTACGCCGCCGCGGCGGTCGTGAGCGCCCTCACACCCGCGCTGGTGCTCCTCCTTTCCGTCGCCGTCGGCCGCGGCCGGATCACCGTCCGCCGAGGCCTGCACCGCACCTCCGTCCCGCTGGCGGAGCTGCGCTCGGTGACGGCCGAGGCGGACGCCGGCCGGGGGCCGCACACCCTCCGGCTCGAGAGCCGCACCGGGGCACACTGCCGGATCCCGCTACTGGCCGTGCGGCGGCGGGACCGGCAGCGACTCGTGGCCGCCCTCGAACGGACGGCTCCACCCGGCGCCGTCCGAGAGGACCAGGCCCTACGCGACCTGCTGGGCCTCCCGGGCTGACAGCGAGGATACGCAGTGGCTCCTCCAGCGGGTCCGACTCCCGGGCTGACCGACGCCGACGCCCCGGCTGCCGCGTGATCCGGGTGGTACTGGAGGTCGACGGCCGTCACCGTTCGGCAGCCCCGTAGCCGTGTGGGCGAGCCGCCCGCTTCTGGCCGTGCAGCCGGCCCCGCATCAAACGAGCCCAGCCGGTCGCCGGCAACGGACAGCTGCGCGGCCATAGCCCGCGAACTCCGCCTCTCCGCAATGGCATAGCGTCCGTCAGCGCCCTCCGCGCGTCTGCCTGACGGGCTGGATGTACCGTGCCCATCGCGCACGGTGCCAGCGAACGTACTCCAGGCCGACGTCATGGCCGGGCTCCGTTTCCAGACGCTGCCGCACTGTGCCGGTCACCGTTTCCACGACGCGCAGGTCGTCGGTCAGGTAGAGGCCGCCCTGGTCGAACTGCGTGTGGCAGTTCGGGCACAGGCACAGGACGTTGCCGGTATAGTCGGGTCCGCCTTGGCTCAGCGGGCGGATATGAGCACCTTCGCTGATCGTCTGGCGTGGTCCCGGGATTCCCAGGACGCTGCCGCACATCTGGCACTGGTTGCCGTACCAGTCCTTGACGTCCTGAACGACCGCCCCGTCACGCCTGACCCGGCCCTTCCTGTCCCTTACCCCGCTGGCGGGCACCGCGGCGGGCGCGCTGACGGCATGGAGACCACCCGGCGGGAACAGTTCTCCCAGCGGCAGGGCCTGCGGCGAGCCGGTCGCGGTCCGGACCTGCCCGCCGATCTCGTCGAGAATGCCGCCGACGAGGTCCAGGGCATCAGGGCAGAGCAATCGGGCCCGATCCCGGCCGGAACGAGCAACCAGGGACCATGCCGCCTCGATGTGGCCGCCGGTGATCACGTCCGTGTCCTCGGCGAGGGCGAGCGCTGCCGCGATCCGGTGGGTGTGGGCGTCCAGTCGGACGAACTGGTCCTCCGGCAGGGACTCCTGATCGTCGAAGCGAGCAGCGCTGAGCTGGACCGGCCAGAACTTCGCGGCGGCCTCACCCGTCATCGTGAACTGCACCTGTTGGTGCGACAGGCTGTCGTAGATCCGGGCGAGGCCCTCGACGGCCTGGGAAGCCACCGGCACTATCCGGCGGCCGGGGAGCGCGGCGCCGGGGATTGCCTCTTTCCGGCGGAAGACCAGGAATCTGCTGGAGGAGGCCGCTTCCGTCTGTGCTCTGTACCTCCAGTCGCCCGCCGGCATCTCCCACAGCACCCCGATCTTGGGGGCCTCCCCCGCCTGGCCGCCCGCGCGCGAACGACGCTGATGTTCGAGGTTGCGGTACTCGTTGCCGTCCCAGGCCGTACGCAACGCGTAGGCGAGGGAGTCATCGGAAAACGTCCTCGACGGGCGGTGCTTGACAGGGCTGCCGGTGAGCAGCAGAGAGAAGCCGGTGCCGGGCCGGGTACTCCGGGCGGACCGGCGCCAAGCGGCCCGCAGCCTGTCCGTGGTGGTGATGTCGTGGTGGCTGGTGAGCCGGCGAAAACGGCTGGAGTCCATACCGGCTGTGGCCAGGGCCGTGACCAGTGGAGGCCGGGCATCGTCGGCCAGGAAGGCTCCCCACACCAGACAAGGCCATTCCATGTGGCCGACCGGCAGGACCGCCGAGGGGGCCACGGCGGCCGCCCACCAGCACAGGGCCGCCGCATAGACGTCCTCGGTGTGGATACCGTCCTGCAGCCCTGCCTGCCGCGCGATATCTCCCAACGGACCGCACATCACCACATCCGACACTGCGCCCTCCCCCTGTCTGCCATGCCACCGGGCCCTGGTGATCATCTATCACCCGTCACCGACAGAAGCCGTCCGGTGGCTGCCTCTCGTCCGGAGGCCCCCGTGGTCCCGGACGGCGACCGCAGCCGGGGACGCATCGGGCCCGGGACAAGACCGGCGTCGAGCGATCCCCGGAGATCCCAGACGGGCAGCGAGAAGCACCACCAAGCCGACGGCCGACACCGGAGTGCCAAGGAAGGCTCTTGCGTCAGGCCCGGCAGCAGGACTCGCCCGGACGGCTGTCGATCGCGGCCAGCAGATCCTGAGCCGCTACTCGCACCGCAGGGTCGCTGTCGTGGGTGAGCCGGTCCGCTGTCGGTCGGCGGCTCAGCACGGCCTGGTGGGCTTCCAGTTGCACCTTCGGCTGCCGCGGATTGCCGTGTTCGAGGATCGTCTGCAGCAACTCGATCACCCCGGCCCGCGACGTCACGGTCTCGGTGACCGCGAGGTCCCACAGAAAGGGAACAGCGGCGGCAGTCGCATCGAAGACCGCCAACTCGCCGATCCACAGGGCGAGATCGCTCAGGGCTGCCGCACTCGCGAGGGCGTCGCCCCATGCGATCCGCGACAGCACGCCGGGAACATCTGCCGCAGATCCATAGGCATGCTTCAACTCGTCCCAGCGCACACGGCTTACGCCCTTGAGAATCGTCCCCACCCAAGCACTCCAGTCCACTCGTCAGACCCATGGCCCGGTCAGACTCATTCCACCTCGCCGACCGCCATGACCGCGAGTCCGGGCCGACACGACGCATGGGCACTCTCCGCGGGCGAGGCCGACGCCGTGGTGGAGAGCGCGAACGCCGTCATGGCCGATCCAGCGCATCCAGATGGCGCCGTCCGCCGGCGGGGAGTCGAGAACCGTCCGACCCAGGGCCTGGTCGGCTGGCATCGGGGCTACTGTTCACGCTGGCTGGCGGAACGTTTCCCCCCCACACCCACACCCCCGACCGAGCCGCTCCCCCGTCGCGTGGTGCTGATCCTCCCTTCTCCACCTGCCCACTGACATCCAGCGGGGCCACCCCGGAGGCGGACAGGTCCTTGGTGAGCACACGAGCGCCGCCAGCCTGTAGTCCTCGGACAGGGGCCAGTTGTCCGCCCTCATGATCGGCACCAGCCCGGCCTGGACGGCACGGTCCTTGGGACCGCGTGGGTCAGCACGCGGCATCGGGGCCGAATCCCGCTTCCGCGCTGCAGCGCGGAATGGTGCTCCTGACGTCGTCGGCAGGAATTCGTCTTGGCGGGCAAGCCATTGCTCTCAGCCGGCAACAGGACAAGATCAACTCTTGATCCGAGAAGGACAGCCTTGCCGAAGACCTCGCCCGCGAACTCCAGGGTCGGAACCTGCCAGCACGTGATCAGCCGCCGCTCCGAGCCGCCTTCACGAGTCCGGGCCCTGAACTGGGCACTGCCAGTCGGCTGCATCGATCGCGTTGCCCAGCATGTCATTGAGGTGGAAGCAGTGGCCGTTGGCCCACACCGTGACCGAATCCCGCCGATGGTCGACCTGGAAGGGCTCGTCCCCACGCAACGTCCCGGACCAGGAACCGTCGCCTGCTGGTGAGTGAGTGACAATGGCGCGGGTCTGCCCCGGCGGAATCCGGTAGGTATCCGCCCAGGGCTCCACGGCCAGCTTCAGCGGCGCTTCACCGTCGTTTCCGACCAGCAGCCGCGCAGTTCCCCCAGCGAACATCTCCACCTCTTCTTGCCCTTGAGGGCGGTCTCACACGCAAACACCGTACACAGGCGTACGCGGCCTGATCCTCACACACGTGATCACGTGTTCCAAGCCACCACCGAACTTGATCGAGCGGCTTCGGTGCCGTTCGCCTGACATCTGTTGGGTGGTTCCGGTAGCCCTGGGGGCGTGAGATACGCACACGGTGGCGGGTTGACCGACGCTGGGAGGGCCGCAAGGGAGCGGGTCCGGCTTCAGGCCGTGGAACGCTTCGCAGGAGGGCAGAAGAACCGGGAGATCGCCGCCTCGTTGCGGGTCAGCGAGCGGTCCGTAAAGCGCTGGCGCCGGCAGTGGTGCGAGCGCGCAGTGGACGCTGACCGTCGCGCTGCTCAGCAGCGCCGTCGCCACGCCGGTCCTGGGCCGGCTCGGAGCCGGCCCGCACCGGCGGGCCACGATCCTCGCCACGCTGGCGGTCGTCGTCGCCGGCAGCGCGCTCACCGTGCTGCCGCTGCCGTTCGCGTGGCTGCTGGCCGGCAGGGCGGCCCAGGGCGTCGGGCTCGGGCTGACGGCGCTGATGATGGGCGTGGCCCGGGACCACCTCCCCGAGGAGCGCAGCGCGGCCGTGATCGCCCTGATCTCGGTGGTCTCGATCATCGGGGCCGGCGTCGGCTACCCACTGGCCGCACTGCTCGCCGAGCTCGGCGGGGTACGGGCCGCCTACGGCCTCGGCCTGGTCGTCACCGCCGCCGCCCTCCTGACCGCGTGGCGCTCCATGCCCGAAGCCCCCGAAGACCGCTCCGCCCACGTGGACGTGGCAAGCGCGGTCGTCCTGGCCGCTGCGCTGCTCCTGGTGCTGTTCCTCGCCGGCGAACGGAATCTGTGGAGCCGGCACCTCGCCGTGGTGGCAGGCCTCGCCGTCGTCGCGGTGGTGCTCCTCTGCGTCTGGGCCGTCATCGAGCTGCGCAGCACGACGCCCCTGGTCGATGTGCGGGCGGTGCGGCACCCGGCGGCCGCCGGGGCGAACCTCGCCATGTTCGTCGGCGGGATCGGCATGTACCTCCTGCTCACGCTCATCACCCGGTACGCGCAGACGCCGCACGACGCCGGCTACGGCTTCGGGCTGACGACCTTCGTCGCCGGGCTGGTCCTCATCCCGTTCTCGGTGCTGGGGTTCGTCGCCGGCAAGCTCACGCCGCGGGTCCGGACGCGGAACGCCGACCCCCTGCTCCTGGCCGGCAGTGCCGTCGTGGTCGGCGGCGGGTTCGCCCTGTTCGCGGCGACCCGGTCGGACCTGACCGAACTGTTCGCGGCGATGGGCGTGCTCGGCTTCGGCGTCGGCGGCTTCTCGGCCGTGATGCCCGGCGTCATCCTGGCCGTCACCCCGAGGAGCGAGACGTCGAGCGCCATGAGCTTCAACTACGTCGTCCGCAGCGTCGGGTACTCCCTGGGCAGTGCCATCGGCGGCCTGATCCTCGCCGCGGGCACCGGCCCCGGCCGCCTCTTCCCCGACGACAGCGTCTACACCACCGCGGCGCTGGTCGGCATCGGTGCCATGGCGATCACGACGCTGACAAGCCTCGCTCTCGCCCGCCGACGCTCGTCCGAGACCAACCCGTAAGTCAGATGCACCATCCCAACACTGGAGGTTCCATGCCCAAGGGGTACTGGGTCAGCGTCTACCGCACCATTTCAGACCCTGAGAAGCTGGCTGCCTACAACAAGCTGGCCGGTCCGGCCGTCAAGGCCGGGGGCGGACGGGTCCTCGCCCGTGACAGTCGGGTCGTCGCACACGACGCCGGAATCGCCGAGCGCACCATCCTGATCGAGTTCGACAGCTTCGAGCAGGCCGTCGCGGCCCGCGAGAGTGCGGCCTACCAGGAGGCGCTGGTCGCCCTCTCCGACGGCGTCGAGCGCGACTTCCGCATGGTCGAAGGCATCGACTGACCGAGGTCCAGTCGATCTTCACTGAAGATCCACCGTCCTGGTTTCCGCTGGTGCGGCGGGGTTCGTGGGTGCTCGTGCTGGTCGTGGGCGGCGGTCTTCGGTCTTGATCGCCTGTCAGCGGTCGAGTTCGAGGTTCGTCAGGACGAGCAGAGCGCGGAGCAGGCAGCAGCCCGTCACGCGGCCGTGGGTGAGCCTTCGTCGGGGCGGGTCGATGTGGGCCGACGGTTCAGCTCGACGCGAGTGTGCGCTGGTGGTCCCCGGTCAGCGGCGGCCGGTGGCCAGGATGACGAGGAACTGGCCGCCGCCCGCCTCGATGCCGGCGGTCACCGGCAGCCCCGGCGCTAGTCGGGAGAACCGGTCCACCAGCCAATCCGCCGCTTCCTGGGCGTCCTGCCTGGTCGGACAACGGCCCACCATCTCGCGGCCGCCCTTGCGCTCCAGCCTCGCGGCAACGGTGATCAGCGGCGCGGGTTCGGCCACGTACAGGCGGTCCGGCCAGGCGATGACCACCTTGACCGCGCCCTTGCGGCTGTTGCACGCGCGGTGCGCGAGCCGCTCGGCGACCTTGGCCTTCCGGTCGGCGGTCCGGCTGTCAACGCTGGGCCCCCTGGGATCGTTCACCGACTTGTCGGGGTCGACCGGTTCGTCGCACACCCAGCACCGCCAGCCGTCGCGCTTGGCCACATCATCGAGGAGACTCACCCGGACAAACTAGCCTGCCCGGCCGCCACCCCGCGCACCAGGGCCTCGGCAACCAGGTGACCGTGCCCCGGAGGCCTACCTGTCCCATGCGTTCCAGGAGCTCCGTTCGCTGAACACTTCCGCGAACTTGTCGTTTCCGGGTCTATCGGGCAGTAGTGACGTCGCTTGTCTTCGGGTCTGGGCGGCACCAACATGGTCGTCAGATTGATCGCGACCGGGCAGTGGGAGATGGGAGAAGGGCGATGGTCCTCGGCCGGCCCCGCTCGGACCGGGTGATGCACCGCCTGGCCATCGCCGTACGGACCCGTCCCCGCCCGGCGTTCGGGCATCGCTTCAGGGCTGTCAGCAGTGGGGTGCGGGGGCGGCTGCAGCGCCTGGCGGGTACCTGACATTCCTTGGCTGTTCATCCGTCATCTCCACTGCCTCGAAGCTCCCGGGGGAAAGCCACAGGTAGTCCGGTGCGGTGACATCCCGCACGCGCACCGGCGCGACGGAGAGGGTAGGGCTGATGTCCGGAATAACCCGACGGAGGCTGCTGGGATCGGCGGCCGGCGTGATGGGAGCGGCAGCGGCGATGAGCCTGCTGCCACCGAGTGTCCAGCGGGCGGTAGCGGCGGGGGTGCCGAAGGCCGGTTCGCTGCGGGACGTCGAGCACGTGGTCCTGCTGATGCAGGAGAACCGGTCCTTCGACCACTACTTCGGCACGCTGGCCGGTGTCCGCGGCTTCGCGGACCCGAACGCGCTGCGGCTGGACAACGGGCGCTCGGTGTTCTACCAGCCCGACGGCGTCAACCCGGACGGCTACCTGCTGCCGTTCCACCTGGACACCCGCACCACGAGCGCCCAGGCGATCCCGTCCACCAGCCACTCCTGGTCGGTGCAACACCGGGCCTGGAACGGCGGGAAGATGGACCGGTGGCTGCCCGCGCACCGGTCCGCCGACGGCGTCAACGGCCCGTACGTGATGGGGTACTACACCCGGGAGGACATCCCCTTCCAGTTCGCCCTGGCCGAGTCGTTCACCATCTGCGACAACTACTTCTGCTCGGTCCAGGGACCGACCTGGCCCAACCGGCTGTACTGGATGACGGGTTCGATCGGAGCCGACGGCGGCCAGGGCGGCCCGATCATCAAGAACTCGGCGCCCGAGCCGCTGACCTGGAAGACCTACCCCGAACAGCTGGAGGCGGCCGGCGTCAGCTGGCAGGTCTACCAGGAAGCCGACAACTACGGCACCAACATGCTCTCGCTCTTCAAGAGCTTCCAGCAGGCCGCGCCCGGCAGCGCACTGCACCACAAGGGCATGACCGCCCGGCCGGCCGGCACCTTCGAGGACGACGCGCGCAACAACCGGCTGCCCGCCGTCTCCTGGATCCTGCCGACCAGCTACCAGTCCGAGCACCCGGACTACCTGCCCGCCGCCGGTGCCGACTACGTCGCCTCCAAGATCGAGGCGGTCGCGTCGAACCCCGAGGTCTGGGCGAAGACGGTGTTCATCCTCAACTACGACGAGAACGACGGGCTGTTCGACCACGTGCCGCCGCCGGTGCCCCCGGCCGCGACGCCGGGCGAGTTCGTCGGCGGCCTGCCGATCGGCGGCGGCTTCCGAGTGCCGTGCATCATCATCTCGCCCTGGACGGTGGGCGGCTGGGTCGCCGGCGAGGCCTTCGACCACACCTCGGTGCTGCAGTTCCTGGAGCGGTTCACCGGAGTCCGGTCGACCACCGTCACCGACTGGCGTCGCAACGCCTTCGGGGACCTGACCTCTGCCTTCCAGTTCAACGGCGGCGCGTGCAGGGCCCCGGCGCTGCCCCCGACCGCCGAGCAGCTCGAACTGGCCAAGTACGAGGTGGCGAACTATCCGGCGCCCGCCCTTCCGGGCGCGGGCCAACGGTTCCCCACCCAGGAGCCCGGCGACCGGCCGCACCTGCCCCGATAACACTCAGTAGCACTCGGCGGCCTTCGCCCAGGGCCCGGACCGAAGGCCGCTGCGCACCGCCCGCCCGGCCGTGTCTCGGGCCGGAGCGGCGACCCAGCCACCGCGACGCTATTGCCGATCGTCAACGTGGCCGCCCGTCCCCGAGAGTGCCGTCCGGGAGGCCCATGTTGAACCCGCGACGGCCACGGCCGCTGGGAGTTCGAACTGCATCGAAGCACTTCGACCGGGTACCGTGCGGTCCTGCGAATCCATACCCTTGTCATGGGAAAAGAAGTGCAGGATGCACATACTGGATGACCTCACCGGTCTTTCCTCTCGTGCGAAGACCCTGCTTGAACGAACCGGCCGGCGCGATGATCCACAGGATCCCCGGCCCTCCACCGATTTCCGGGAGCAGCGACGCGCCACGTCGTTGGCGCGCATTCATCTGGAGCCGAGGTGAATCCGGCCGACGCCAGGTTGAAGAGGCCGCTGCACGAGCAACAGCCACAGCAGCCGGACAACAGATCGCGACAGCCACCGGATGACGACCACTGCTCGACAGAGCTGATTCCACAGAATGTCCGTTAACGGGTCCTTCGACCGCGCCGGAGCGGTAAGTTGACGGCTGCCGACTAGGGAAAGAGCACCGACGTGACCATCGACCAGGCTGCCCTCGGCAGCGCCGTGAAGGCGGTCGCCGCCGCCGCACACACCGATGACCCCGCTGCGCTGTACCGCGCCGTGATGCCACCGACGGGCACGGACACGCCCCCGGCCGAGGCCGCCAACTGGTTCGGGACGCTCCTCATCCACCTGGCGCTCACCGCGGCGAGCACTTCGCGGCTGGAACAGGGCTGCCCCCGGGAGACCGTCTCGGAATGGATCGAAGAGGCACTGGGCCCGCTGCCCACCCCCGCGCTGCTGCGCGCTGCGGACCCCGGCCACATCGACCACGTCGAGGCGGTCCGCGCCGCAGAGGACTACTCCCAGTGCCGCGAGTATGCCGTCGACCTGATCCGGATCGGCCTGACCGATCCGAATGAAGCACCGGACGCGCGAGGCGTCGATGCCCACTGCACGGTGACGAACGACAAGGACGCGCGGATCACCGTGATGGCGATGCTCGGCCGCCTCGCCGCCGATCCTGGCGAGCGAGGTTGACGGCGCCTCCCCCTTCCGGGTGAGCGGAGTCAGCGGGCGGGAGGATCGGCTTCCACCCGCTGCCAGCGCCGTCAGCACGGCGGCAGGCCGGCGCGTTTCAGCGCTGTGCAAACAGCGAACTCCCAAACGAATCTAGGTACTTGGGGTCCCCCACCGAAACATCGCTTCATAGCCGCAAGGTCAGCAAGTTGTACCGGTTGGCCATGACGCGAACAGAGGAACCCACCGTCGATCAAGATCATTTGGCGCGGGGCAAGCGCAAAAGCCAGTTCGAAGTGACCACGGACGAGTGCTTCTGTGAGGGCTGCTGCCTGCCGCTCGGCATAGCGGACGGAGATGTTCACGCAGACGGATCCACCTGGGAACTCGCGGAATCCGCTCCTTCACGCCCGCGGCTGAGCAACGCCTTCCGCAAGCCAGCCGACATCACGTGCCCAACCGGGCACGACGTGTTCCAGGCCGCAGTCGCCCTCGACGCGGACGGCCAAGTCCGCCGCGTGTCGGTCGGCCTGCGATGTCCGGTCGACGGCACGCTGCGCCTGCACCTCGACAACGCGCAGGTAGCGCCGAGCAAAACCTGACACCGACCTCGCCTGAGGAGCCTGGGCGCGGACGACCGACCGTGGTGATCACCACCGCTCAGCTGACGGGAGAATGAGCCGGGTGACCAACACCCAGCCCCTGCCCCGCGGGATCGGCGCCCTGATCCACGACGCCCGCGCCAAGGCCACGCCCGGCGAGCGGGCCGCCTCCCAGCTCCTGCACCTGCGCGAGGCGACCGTCCCCGTGCCGGTGCTCGCCGCAGCCGTCGAGCTGATCGCCCCGCAGCTGGACGACCCCGGCCCGGCCACCCGTGAAGCCGCCGGCGCCGTCCACGTCCGCCTGCTCACCGCCATCGAGGACGCCGCACCCGGCCGGTAGCCAGCCGACCGGGCCGGATGTCCCAACACTGTCCCGGCCCGGGCGTGAAAGCGCTCCTACCAGGGAAACGACCTGGGACCATCCTGGTGAATCGGTCAAAACGGACTGTCAGGTTCCGGACAGTGCAAGAACTGTCCGGAAGACGATCGCCAGCCCGTCAGGCGAGCCCGTGACCTGCGCCGTCACAGAAACACCACACCGCTTCCGGTCGAAATTGGTCTCGACCATTGCCTCGCCTTCACATTCGGAGGAGGCTCCTCGGCGAAGCGCAGGGGCACGGACCCCGGCGCTCACCATTGGGAGGAAGACCACTCATGTCGCTTCGCAAGGCATTCTCCGCTGTGGCCGTGGCCGGGGTCGTGGCCGGCGGCGCCCTGATCGCCGCCCCGACCGCCCAGGCGTCCACCTACACCTACATCGGCATATACCCGACCGCCGCCGCCTGCCACGCGGCCGGCCAGGCGTATGTGAACAGCCACCAGGCCATCGTCTACTTCTGCGACACCACCACCGAGACCGGCCCGGCACGGCTCTCCGTAGTCCTCTACTGAGCCGCCGGAACGCACTGATGGTGGGCCGCCGGTCGTGCGGCCCACCATCATCACTGAACGCCTCGCCGACGCCCAGCAGGAAACCGGCACCGTACTGGCGGCCGCGGCGGTCGGCGAGATCGCCACCCAGGCCGTCGGCGACGGCCGACAGCACCAACCCACCGCTGGTGAGCTTGCGGGCGCTCACCGACCGCCGTCCTGGGGGTGGGGGCCGAGAGGGGCTGCGGCCAGGGCCTGCACGGCCGGCGCCCAACGGGCGATCAGGTCCATCACATCGGGCAGCTCTGCGGCGTAGGCGGTGAGGATGGTGCCGTCCTGGTTGCCGCTCAGGTCGATCGCGAAGCGGGGCACCGTGCGGTAGCGGTGATACACCGCCATCTCCAGCGGAAGCTCCTCTCCTGCTGAGTGCGCAGTGGGGTAGGCGTGGCGCTCTGGCCGGCCCGGATTGGTCCACTCAGGCAGTCGTAGAAGACCCCCCGGAAGCGTGACAGTTCCGCGAACGGCTCGCACTGCCCGCCCTGTTCCACCAGACTCACCCAGACCCACCATCACGGTCTTCGCGTCAAATCCTGTTCCTCTTGGTCGAGTTCAGGACCACGCGAAGGTCGCACCGCCGTCCCGGGAACACCCGGACGAGTGATCACCCGGCCCACCTGTTCGAAGCCGGACGATAAATCACAAGCCAAGCGTCGGCTTGAGCTGGAGGCGGAGTCGCACTCCTCGTGTTTCTGGTGGCAGGACCAGCAACGACCGCCGCCCACCAGGGTGACAGCCCCTCACGGCCCGGTCAGCCGCCGGTACCACCATGGCCGCCTCGACGCGTCGGGCCGGACGGAGGACGGCCGCCGGGCGGCGTACGGGTCCGGCAGCGTGCGCCGTTCGAACTCCGTGTCGAGCCCGGCGACGATCCGCCCCAACTCGCAGCGGGCGCGCGGTAGCAGGGCGGGGAGCATCGCCTCGATCTCGTCGCGCGCGCCGAGGACGTCGTGGCAGGGGCAGTCCGGCAGGGGCACGTACAGCCACCGGCCGGGCTGGCGCAGGAATTCCTCGTACTGGCCGAGCGCCCTGCTCAGGTACCCGGGCTCGAAGCGCCGGGCTTCGAGGCGTCGTACGGCGGCCTGGGCGTTGCGCCGCAGGCCTCGGATCCGGCTGAACGGTCGGGGCTGCGAGCCCCGGGCGTACCGCGTCTGGGCGCGCAGGGCGCCGGGCGGCCTACGCGGCATCGCCCTTTCTGAGGGAGGTCATGGGCTCACCCTGCCATGCCGCGTGCCGACGCGCTCCCGGGTTTCCCGGCTGGGAAACCCGGGAGCGTGGACTGCGGGCTACGGGTTACGGGTTGGGGATGCTGCAGTTGCTGTCCTGCGGGCCCGCCAGGGAGGCGCCGTTGGAGTAGTCGTGCTGGGTGCTGTAGGCGGGGCAGATCTGGTCGAGCGACGCGATGGCCGTCCAGATGTCCGGGGAAGTGGCGTGGATGTTGACGTAGCCGTAGACGTCCTTGCTGCTCTGGTCCCCGATGGTCGCCTGGCCGGCGTAGCCGTTGCTCGCCATCAGGTACACCTTGACCTGGGAGCCGTTTCCCTGGAAGCCGCCGGACCACTGGAAGTGGGCGATCGCCGTCCGGCTACAGCTGTCGTACTGCTGCTCGACCTGGCCGACGTAGACGCCGTTGTTGTAGATGTTGCCCGGGAGGCCCTGGTCGCTCACCCCGCAGGCGAGACGCGGGGCCGGGGCGGCCGAGGCGGCGGTGCTCATCGTGAGCGCGGCGGTCGCCGCGAGGGTGACCGTGGCGACGGCGTGGCGAATACGCATTGGGTGTTCCCCCTGGGTCGGTCCCACGGCCGGAGCGGCCGGGGTTCGAGGGGAGCGTAGGCAGGCGCCGAGGAGGCGACGTAGGCGCGTTCAGGCCAAAACCCTTAGTTGGGGCACCAGTTGAGAGGGATTTGCCGCCCCGCCGGCGGACGGATAACGGGAGTTGGGATCCCCGCCACCCGCCCGTCGCGTAGCCCTACGCCCCGGCGGGGCGGGTGAAACCGTAGGAGCGCTCGACCTCGGCGACGAGGAGGGAGCAGGCGGGCCCGGACGGCCGGGGCCGGGCAAAGGCGGCTGGACGCAGCTGCAGCCCTGACCGGCACCCGCACCTTGATGCCCAGCCCGGGCGGGGCATCAAGGTATTCGGATCGGCCACCACCAATGCTTTGAACTGCCGGCTTTACCCGGGCTCCAGGCCTTCCGGGACCGACTGCGGGACGGCCTCCAAGGTGACCATCAAGGAATCCCGTTCTGAAACGGTCCGTCAGGTGCCCGGGCCAGCCGCTCCGCCCAGGGGCGGGGCGTCGACCTTCTCGACCGGGCCGAAGTCCCGGAAGGTGCCCGAGGTGCGCACCCGAAGCCCCTCGAACTCGACCAGCCGGTCGTAGCGGACAGTGCGGCCCTGGGCGTCGATCCACTGGTCGAGCTGGACTTCCTTGGCGTTCTTGGCCTTCAGGGTCTGGTAGAGCGAGGCCTCCACGGTCCTGATCCGCTCCAGGTCCACCCTGCCGGAGAGGTGGAAGCACGGTGTGCCGGCGCAGTCCTCCATGCCCTTGCGAGCGGAGGGGCCGAAGGAGAGGAGCAGCGTGGCGTAGCCGTGGTAGTCCGCGATCCGGTCGCCGCGCGGGGAGATGCTCCAGCCGTTGTCGCCCTTGGTGTAGGTCTTGCCGTCGTCGCCGACGATGACCGTGGGGCCGTCGCTGCCGCCGCCCAGGACGGTGACGAGGCCGGAGTTCACGGTCTCGTCGAGCTGGCCGGTGCGGACGGGGCCGTTGAGGTTGACCCGGCCCTACTGCCGGCCGGGCACCCGGGTGCCAGTAGCAGGGGGTGGCTGTCTCCCGATGAGACTCACCCGGTGCCGGTCACCGTCCCCATGGGGACTCGTGGCCACGGGGACGGGGAATTACGCCGACACGAAACCGCAGCTCGTGGGGAATTGCGCGACCGCCGACAAGTGGACGGCCAAGGGGGTGGTGCCGGCCGGGTCGGGGGCGGTCGAGTGCAGCACCACCTGGGACTTCGTGGCCCGGATCTCGACCAGCTGGCGGAGGGGTCCACCTCGGGTGACGGCCCCCGGCCCGGCCGTCGAGGGCGCCGGCCTCATCGTGGCACGCGGCTTCGTCGAGGCGGTGAACGGCGAACTGGCCGTCGAACCCGCCCCCGACGGCGGCACCGCCTACGCCCTCGGCCTCGCCGAGCCGGTCAGACCTGGTTGAGTCCGCCGTCGACGAAGAGTTCGGCTCCGGTGGTGAAGGAGCTCTGGTCCGAGGCGAGGAAGAGAGCCGCGGCGGCGACCTCGTCGGGGCGTCCGATCCGGCCCAGCGGAATCCTGGCGACGAGCTCGTCCAGCGCGGGCGCCTGCTCCGCGATCAGACTGCGGATGGCGGGAGTCTCGATCGGGCCGGGGCTGATGGCGTTGACCCGGATGCCGCGGCCCGCGAGCTCGGCGGCCCACGTGCGGACGAGGTTGCGGTCGGCGGCCTTGGTGGCGCTGTAGACGCTCATCGCCTGGACGCCCGTCGACGCGTTGGTGGAGGCGAGCACGATCACCGAGGCGCCGTCCGGCAACAGGGGCAGCGCCTTCTGGACGGTGAAGACCACCCCCCTGACGTTGATGTCGAAGGTCCTGTCGTAGTGCTCCTCGGTGATCTTCCCGAGCGGGGCGAGCTCGCCGACGCCGGCATTGGCCACCACGACGTCCAGCCGTCCGCTGCGTGCCTCGATCGCCGCGAAGAGCCGGTCGAGGTCGTCGAGATTCGACACATCGCTCTGGACGCCGATGGCCCGTTCGCCGATGGCTTCCACGGCCTCGTCCAGCTCGGCCTTGCGCCGGCCGGTGAGGTAGACGGTGGCACCTTCGGCGGCGAACCGACGGACGACGGCGAGACCGATCCCGGCCGAGCCCCCGGTCACCAGGGCGACCTTCCCATCCAGCTGTCCCATGGTTTCCACTCCCTTGACCATCACTGCTTCGACCATCGCTGCTTCGACCATCGCTGCTTCGACCATCGCTGCTTCGACCATCGCTGGAGTTACTGCTTCCGGTGGGAGCGCCGAAGCCCCCGCCGGGAATTCCCACGGGCGTTCCGTGTCCACCGGCGCCGCCCGGCCCCGGAAGCCGGCCGGGGCGGCTTTCCCAGCTCGTTCTCCTCGGCCGCGTGGCCGGTGAGGAAGAGGAAGACGTCGTCGAGGGTGGGCCTGCGCAGGCCGATGTCGTCGATGAGGACGCCCAGCCCGTCCAGCTCGCGGATGACGTCGGCGAGCACCCGGGCGCCCCCGCCCACCGGCACGAGGATTCGCCGGGTGTGCTGCTCCACGCTGAGCGGGCCCCCACCGTACGGGGTGAGCGCAGCGACGGCCGCACCGATCTGCTCGCGGTCGTGGACCACCACCTCCACCCGCTCGCCGCCGGTCCTGGTCTTGAGGTCGTCGGCGGATCCGCGTGCGATCACCCGGCCGTGGTCGACCACGACGATGTCGTGCGCCAGCCGGTCGGCCTCCTCCAGGTACTGGGTGGTGAGCAGCAGGGTGGTGCCCTCCGCGGCCAGCATCTCGACGACCTCCCACAGCGCCAGCCGGTTGCGCGGGTCCAGACCGGTGGTGGGCTCATCGAGGAACATCACCGGGGGCCGCACCACCAGCGCGGCCGCCAGGTCGAGCCGGCGGCGCATGCCACCGGAGTAGGTCCTGGCCGGCCGGTCGGCCGCCTCGGCGAGGTCGAACCACTCCAGCAGCTCCCGGGCGCGCGCCTTGGCGTCCCTGCTCCGCATCTGGTAGAGCTCGCCGACCATCTGGAGGTTCTCCCGGCCGGTGAGGTACTCGTCGACCGCCGCGTACTGGCCGCAGAGGCCCAGCAGGCTGCGGACCCGGCCGGGGTGCTTGAGCACGTCCACCCCCGCCACGTGGGCGCTGCCCGCGTCGGGCCGCACCAGGGTGGTGAGCACCCGTACCGTGGTGCTCTTGCCGGCGCCGTTGGGGCCGAGCAGGCCCAGCACCGTCCCCTCCGGCACGTCCAGGTCGACCCCGTCCAGGGCCCGTACGTCGCCGAAGTCCTTCACCAGGCCCTCGGCCCGGATGGCCGCCCTCATGTGCCCCTCCTTCTCCTGGAACCAGCCGGGAACCACCTGACGGCCGACACTGGCAGGATCCCCCCGGAGCGCCCGTCGTGCGCTTCGGCGGGGGATCGGAGGCACCGCGTGCGCGGCCGCCGGGATGCGGGCCACCCGGGTGTGGTGGAAATGTGGAGGAGAGAGCCCGGCCCTGCCCTGGCCGCCCCGCCGGGTTCCCGAAGGCCGTGTGCACCGGACGAGAAGGACCGAGGACCCGCACAGACCTGCGGCGGTCACACGCCGGCCGCCCGGAGGCCCCCGCCGGCTCACCCTCCCTTGCGCGAATCGATACCGGATGCGTCTCCTGTCGATACCGGATGCGTCTCCTGCCGAATCGAGGCGGTACCAGTGGATCTCAGGATGTCGGTCGAAGCCCGGGAGGCGTTCCTCGCCGGCCCGCACGTGGGAATCCTGGGGGTGGACGACGCGCGCGACGGCGGCGGACCGCTGCTCGTCCCGCTCTGGTACTCCTACCGGCCCGGCGGGCTGGTGACGATCCAGACCGGGCGGACGATGCTGAAGGCCCGGCTCATCCGCAGCGCGGGCCGGTTCAGCCTCTGCGCGCAGGTCGAGTCGGCGCCCTACCGCTACGTCAGCGTGGAGGGGCCGGTGGTGGCCGTCGAGGACCCGCTGCCGCCGGCCGCACGCGAGGAGCTGGCCCGCCGGTATCTGGACGCGGACACGGCGGCGGCCTACCTGGACGCCAACCGGCGGCAGCTGGCCGATGACGTCCTCATCCGCATGAGGCCCGAAAGATGGCGGACCGCCGACTTCGCCGCCTTCGCCAAGGAGTTCGAACCCTAGCTTCCCGCGCGCGGTCCGTGTGCGGCAGAGAGCGTGACGTCCCGATGAACACCCGAGCAACGACGCATCAGGAGGCGGCCGAGCACGCCGCGGCGGTGCCGTATCCACGCGATCGCTGCCTCCACGAGCTGTTCGACGCCCGGGCGGTGCACCGCCCGCGGGCCATCGCCTCCGTACAGCACGGCCGCGGCATCAGCTACGGCGAACTCAAGCTCCGCTCCGACGCGGTGGCGGCCCGGCTGCACGACTCCGGCGTGCGGTACGGCGACACGGTCGGGGTGTGCGGGGCCCGCTCTCCGGAGGCGCTGGTCGCGTTCCTGGGCATCCTCAAGACCGGTGCGGCCTACGTCCCGCTCGACGACGCCTCACCACCCGCGCGTCTGCAGGCGATGGCCGAGGACGCGGGGGTGCACACCGTCGTCACGCTGCCCGGCAGCTCCCGCCGCATCCGGCGCGTGCGTTCCCGCATCGACCTGGGTGGCCTGGCTCCGACCGCCCCGGCCACCCCGACCGCCCCGGCCGCGGTGCCGCAGGCCCGGGTGCTCCCCGCGGACTGCGCCTACGTGATGTTCACCTCCGGCTCGACCGGCCGCCCCAAACCCGTGGCGATCCCGCACCGCGGCATCGTCCGGCTGGCCGCCTCCGACCTGGTCCGGCAGCGGCCGCGGCCCGGTGAGCGGGTGCTGCACGCCTACGGCCTCTCCTCGGACGCCTCCACGATCGAGATCTGGCCCGCGCTGCTCGCCGGCGCCTGCATCGTGATCGCCGACCAGGAGGAACTGCTGTCGCCGACCGCCCTGGAATCGCTTCTGCTCTCCGAGCGGGTCAGCATCGCCTACCTGACCACCGGGGTGTTCCACCACATCGCGCGCACCAGGCCCTCGGCGCTGCGGTCCCTGCGGTTCGCCTCGGCCGGAGGCGAGGCGATGGACGCGGAACTGGCCCGCGCGATACTGGCGGCCTGCCCGGACACCACCGTGGTCAACTTCTACGGCCCGACCGAGAACAGCGTGGTGTCCACCGCACACGCGCTGCACGACCTGCCTCCCGAGGCGACGGCCGTGCCGATCGGCCTCCCCCTGGAGAACTCCACCTGTCACGTGCTGCGCCCGGACGGCACGCTCGCCGACACCGGCGAGGAAGGCGAGCTCCTCGTCGGCGGGGACGGGCTCGCCCTGGGGTACCTCGGCGACCCCGGGCTGACCGCCGAGCGCTTCGTCGACGACCTCGTCCAGCCCGGCACGCGCCTCTACCGCACCGGTGACCGCGTGGTCCGGCACCCGGACGGCGTACTGGAGTACCGGGCCCGGGTGGACCGGCAGATCAAACTACGCGGGCACCGCATCGAACCGGACGAGGTGGAGGCGCGGCTGCGCGCGGACGACACGGTGGGCGAGGCCGTCGTCGAACGGGAGGGCGACACCCTGATCGGGTACGTGACCCCGGCCCGCCCCGGCCAGGCACTGACCCTGGACCGCATCCGCAGCGCTCTCGCCACCTGGCTGCCCGCGGCCGCGGTGCCCGCGCGGCTGGTGGAACTCGCGCGGTTCCCGGTGACGGCCGGGGGCAAGGTCGACCGCGCCCGGCTGCGCAGGCTGACGGCGACCGAGGAGGCTGCCGTCCCGGCGGCGGTGAACGGCACCGCGTTCGGCCCGCAGGACACGGTGGCCCGGATCTGGCAGGTGGTGCTGGGTGTGCACCCGGCGCCGGGCGACAGCTTCTTCGACATCGGCGGCGACTCCCTGCTGGCAGCCGAGGCCGTCACCCGTGCGCTGGCCGCCTTCGGCCTCGACGCCCGGCACGGCCGCACCCTCGTCCACAGCCTGCTGCGCTCCCCGACACTGGAGGACTTCACCGCCGCCGTCGTCGCCGTCCAGGGCCCGCCCGGCAGGGTGAACGCCGACGCGGGCCCGGTGGACTTCCGCGCCGAGGCACGGCTGGGCTTCACCCTCCCGCAACCGCGCGGGCCGGAGCCGGACTGGCACCACCCCGCGGAGGTGCTGCTCACCGGCGCCTCCGGCTTCGTCGGCGCCTTCCTCCTGGACGCGCTGCTGCGCCGCACCGACGCCCGGGTGTGCTGCCCGGTGCGGAGCCGGGCCCCCGCCCACGCCCGGCAGAAGGTGATGCGCAACCTCGCCCGCTTCGGCCTCGCCACCCCCGAAGCCGCCGACCGCATCGTGTGCCTCCCCGCCGACCTCGCCGAGCCCGGCCTCGGACTGGAGCCGGGCCGCGCCGACGAACTCGCCGACACCGTCGACCTGGTGATCCACTCGGCCGCGCAGGTCAACTTCATCTATCCGTACGACGCGCTGCGCCGCACCAACGTGGAAGGCACCAGGGAGCTCATCCGACTGGCGGCCGGGCGCCGGGTGCCGGTGCACTTCCTCTCCACCATCGCGGTGCTCGCCGGCTTCGGAACCGCCGGCGTACGGCACGTCGACGAGGACCTGCCGCTCGACCACGCCGACGGGCTCACCATGGGCTACGCCGAGAGCAAGTGGGTCGCCGAGGAGGTGCTGCGCGACGCCGCGGACCAGGACCAGGGCCTGCCGGTGGCGGTCTACCGTCCGTACGAGATCACCGGCGACCGGCACACCGGCGCGTGCAACACCGACACCGCGATCTGCTCGCTGTTCAAGACCATCAGCGAGACCGGGCTCGCCCCCGACATCCGGCTGCCGCTGGACTTCGTCCCGGTGGACTTCCTCTCCGACGCCCTGGTGCACATCGCCACCACCCACCGCGCCACCCGCCGGACCTACCACATGACCAACCCCCGCGCCGCGAGCCTGTGCGACATGCTCGACCGGATGGACAGGGCCGGCCACCGGATCTCCCGGCTCCCCTACGAGCAGTGGGTGGGCGAGCTCGTCCGCCACGTCGCGCAGCACCCCACGAGCCCCACGGCCCCGTTCGTCTCGCTGTGCGTGGACCGCTGCAAGCAGGCCGACATGTCCGTCAAGGAGATGTACTTCGAGGGCACCTTCCCGACCGTCGGGCGGGCCAACGTCGAGCACGACCTGGCCACCTCGGGCCTGCACTGCCCTCCCGTCGACGCGGAGCTGCTGGACCGCTACCTGGAGTACTTCTACACCACCGGTTACATCGAACGCCCCTGCCCCCGCCACCCGGAAGGGGCGCGGGCATGAGCGCACGGCCGCCCGGTGCGCGGGGGGCCGGCGCCGAGCCGGACGTCCTGGACTTCCCGCTCCCGCCGCCGGGCACCATGGGGCCGCCCGAGGAGTCCGCGCGGCTGCGCGAGAACTGCCCCCTGGCCAGGGTCAGGCTGCCGATGGACGCGACCGCCTGGTACGCCACCCGGCACGAGGACGTCCGGATGCTCTTCGCGGACCCCCGGCTGATCAGGCCGACCATCAACGACTGGCCGCCGCGTCCCGGGCAACCCGAGGACGACGGGCCGCGCCTGGTCACGATCGCCGAACTCGACGGCCCCCGGCACGCGGCCCTGCGCCGGGCGCTGGCCGAACCGTTCAGCTCCCGGGCCGTGCGCGACCACCTGCCGCGCATCCGCGGGCTGGCCGGGCGACTGCTGCGGGCGTTCGAGGACAACGGCCCGCCCGGCGACCTCGTCGCCGGCTTCACCGACCCCTTCCCCCTGCTCGTGCTCTGCGACCTGGTGGGCATCCCCTTCGAGGACCGGGACCGGTTCCTCCCGGTGCTGGACGCGGCCCTCGGCGGCATGGTGACCTCGCAGGAGGGGCGCCGGGTCACCGACCTGCTGCGCGAGTACGTCGCCGCACTGATCGTCCGGAAGCGGGACCGGCCCGGCGACGACGTCCTGACCCGGCTGGTCCGCCGGTGCGACGACGGCGAGCTGACCCACGACGACGTGATGGCCTTCGGGCTGTCCATGCTCACCGTCGGCTTCGGCATCAGCAGCTTCTTCCTGGCCGACACCGTGCACACCCTGCTCGACCGGCCGGGCCTGTGGGCCCGCCTGCGCGACGGCCGGGAGCTGATGCCCGGCGCGGTGGAGGAGTTCCTGCGCTACATGCCGGTGATGAACGGCACCGTGATCCTCCTGGCGACCGAGGACATCGAGCTGCGCGGGCGGACGATCCGCGAGGGCGACGCCGTCATTCCCGTACCGGCCTGCGCCAACCGCGACGAGCGGGTGTTCGCCGACGCCGACCGGCTCGACCTGGAGCGGGCCGGCGCGACCACGGGCCGCGGGGGCCACCTCGCCTTCGGACGAGGAGCCCACAACTGCCTCGGCGCCCACCTGGCCCGCGCCGAACTGACCGCGGGAGTCGAGGCGTTGTTCGACCACTTCCCGCGGCTGCGCCTCGCCGAAGGACAGGAACCCGCCTGGGACGACGAATCCGTGACCAAGTCACCGCTGACCCTCCCGGTCAGCTGGTGAGACCCGACCGGCCACCTCGCACACGATCACCTCGCACACGATCACCTCGTACGCGGCCACCTCACACACGATCACCTCACACCCGGCCACCTCACACCCGGCCACCTCACACCCGGCCACCTCACACCCGGCCACCTCGTACGCGACCAGGGAGCACCGCCAGTGAGCAGCTCACCGCCGCAACCCGCCGCCGACCCGCCCGCCATCGACCTGCCCCTGCCGCCGCCGGGCACCATGGGCCCGCCCACGCAGTACGGGTGGCTGCGCCGGGAGTGCCCGCTCGCGGAGGTCCGGCTGCCGATCGGCGCCACCGCCTGGTACGCCACCCGCTACGAGGACGTCCGGGACCTGATCGCGGACCCCCGGCTGATCAGGCCGACCATCAACGACTGGCCGCCCCGGCCTGACCGGGCCGCCGACGACGAGCCGGGCCTGATCACGATGATGGAACTGAACGGCCCCCGCCACGAGGCCCTGCGCCGCGCTCTGGCCGAACCGTTCAGCGTCCGTTCCGTCCGGCGCCGGCTGCCGCGACTGCGCCGGACGGCCGATGGGCTGCTGGACGACTTCACGGCCGCCGGGCAGCCCGGCGACCTGGTCGGCGGCTTCCTGGAGCCCTTCCCGCTGCTGGCCATGTGCGAGCTGGTGGGCATCCCCTACGAGGACCGCGAGTACTTCCTGCCCAGGGCGGACGCCGCCCTCGGGGCGATGGTCACCCTGGACGAGGGCCGCGAGGTCACCTCCGAACTGCGCGAGTACATCGCGTCACTGCTCGACCGCAAGCGGCGCGAGCCCGCCGACGACGTCCTCACCGGGCTGGTCCACGCGTGCGGGCCCGGCACCCTGGACGGGGAGAGCGTGGTGACCTTCGGGCTCTCGATGCTGGTCGCCGGCTACCGCACGAGCACCATGTTCCTGGCCGACGCCGTGGTGGCCCTGCTGACCGCGCCCGACCGGTACGCCCGGCTCCACGACGACCGCGGCCTCCTACCCGGCGCGGTGGAGGAACTCCTGCGGTACATACCGGTCATGAACGGCGTCGTGGTCCTCCAGGCCGTCGAGGACATCGAGTTGCACGACCGCAGGATCCGCGCGGGCGACGCCGTTCTGCCCGTCCTCGCCTCGGCCAACCGCGACGAGCGGGTGTTCACCGACGCCGACCGGCTCGACCTGTGCCGGGCGGAGAACCCGCACCTCACCTTCGGCCGGGGTGCGCACAACTGCATCGGCGCGCACCTGGCCCGGGCCCAGATGGCCGTGGGACTGGAAGCCCTGCTCGACCGCTTCCCGCGACTGCGCCTCGCCGAAGGACAGGAGCCCGCCTGGGACGACGAATCCCCGAGCAAGTCACCGCTCACCCTCCCCGTCAGCTGGCACGCCACCACCGCCGCGGCTCAAGGGGTCGGCGATCCACCGGAACGACCGCGAAGCCACCGGCCCCCGCCGCCGTGAGGACACCGCCGAGCGTTGCACTCACCGCCGCGCGCCGGGAGGAAGGGCCCTCCTGCCGGGCCGGCAGAGACCTTGGACGACCGCTCCGCGGGGAGCGCGCGTACGGAGTGCGTTGGGAAGGCGGCCCCGGGCCTCAGGAAGGCGTCAAGGACGGGCGGACCGCGGCGAGGGTGCTGTGGAGGGCGGCGAGGCCGTCGCGGTAGATGGTGGTGAAGAGGGCCACGGCCTCGGCCTCGGTGGCGCCGTCGGGGTTGAAGCGGCCGGACCACTGGACCTCGGCGGCGTTCTCCTGGCCGGGGACGGCGTGGACGCGGATCGTGGAGACGTAGCCGTTGACGGGGAACGGGGCTTCCAGGATGGCGTAGCTGTAGTGGCGCTCGGCCTCGTTGAAGGCGACGAGGCGCTCGATGATGGTCCCGCCCTCGGGGTTGCGCAGGCGGCGGACGCGGCCGCCTTCGAGGGCGGTGCTCTCGGGGATGTACGGGAGCCAGTCGGGGAGGGAGTCGAAGCCGCCGATGAGGTTCCACACCTTGTCGGGGGAGGCGGGGACGATGCGGCTGACGGAGGTGGAGGCCATGATCGGATTTCCTGACGGGTCGGGGGTGGTTCAGGCGCCGTACGGCAGCGGGGCGGCCGGGCTGACGAGGTCGGCGGAGCGCAGCTCCTGCCAGAACGCGGCGGGGACGGTCTCGTTGAGCGCCGCCTGGTCCTCGGCGATGCGGCTGGGCTTGGTTGCGCCGGCGACGACCGCGGCGGTGACCGGGTGGGCGAGGGAGAACTGCAGGGCGGCGGCCTTGATGCTCACGCCGTGCTCCGCGGCCAGGTCCTTGAGCCGGGTGACGCGCTCGACGATGTGCGCAGGGGCTTCCTGGTACTCGAAGTGGGTGCCGCCGGCGAGGATGCCGGAGCTGTAGGGGCCGCCGACGACCATGCCGACGCCCTGCTCCTGTGCCATCGGCAGCAGGCGCTGGAGGGCGTGCTCGTGGTCGAGGAGGGTGTAGCGGCCGGCGAGGAGGAAGCCGTCCGGGCGGGGCTCGTCGAGGGCGAGGGTGAGCTCGATCGGCTCGGTCTTGTTGACGCCGAGGCCCCAGGCCCCGATGACGCCCTCGTCGCGCAGGCGGGACAGGACTCGGAAGGCGCCGGTGCGGGCCTCCTCGAACTTGGCCAGCCACTGGTCGCCGTGGAAGTCCTGGGCGATGTCGTGGACCCAGACGATGTCCAGGCGGTCGGTGCGCAGGCGCTTGAGGCTGTCCTCGATGGAGCGCTCGGTGGCCTCGGCGGTCCAGACGTGCAGCATCCTGTTGGGGTTGCCGTGCTCGAACAGGCCGCCCTTCTCGCCGAGTTCGCGGGCGCCCTCCTCCAGTTCCGCGAGGATGACGCGGCCGACCTTGGTGGAGAGCACGTACTCGTCGCGGGGCTTGGCGCAGAGGACCTCGCCGAGGCGTTCCTCGGCGAGGCCGGCGCCGTAGAAGGGGGCGGTGTCGTAGTAGCGGACGCCGTGCTGCCAGGCGGCCTCGACGGTGGCGGCGGCCTCCTGGTCGGGGATCGCGCGGAACATGTTGCCGAGCGGGGCGGTGCCGTAGCCGAGCTTGCCGGGGAGGAGTTCCTTGAGGGACATGGTGGTGCCTTTTCGAAACGGAGGGTGCGGGGCGCAAAGGGTCCCGCAATAGATGCGAGCGCGTCTTGCATGCGTTAACAATAGTTGCAGGCGCGCTGTAATGCAAGGGCCCTACGCGCCGGATGCGGGGAAGCGCGGCAGGACGTACTCCGCGAGCTCCTGCAGCAGTTCCTCCACCGGCCGGTCGTTGGGCCGCAGATTGAAGGAGACGTGCGAGACCCCGAACAGCGCCATGGTCTCCAGGTGCTCGATCAGGGCGTTGCGGCCGGTGCTGAGGCCGAGCCGGATCGGACGGGCCGGGGCGTCCGGGTCCTCCTGGAGGGTGAGCACCATCGGGGTCACGTACGGCTTCTCCCCGGCGAGTTCGCGCCACTGGCGGGTCCGCAGGCGCAGCGCGCCCAGGTCGCGGGGGTAGTTGAGCAAGGCGTCGGCGTGCTCGGCGATCCACTCGGGCGTCTGCTGGGCGCCTCCGGCGACGGCGATCGGGATGCCCGCCGCCTCCGCCGGTTTCGGCAGGACCTCCAGCTGGAAGTCCGGGCCGAGCCCGACCCCGGGCAGTTCCAGCGGGCCCGGGCGCCAGGCGGCGCGCAGGGTGTGCAGTCCCTCGCGGAAGGCGGCGCCGCGGGCCTCGAAGTCCCGCCCGAAGAGCGGGTACTCGACGGGACGGTCACCGCTGGCGAGGCCGAGCAGCATCCGGCCGCCGGAGAGCGCGTCGACGGTGGCGGCGGCCTTGGCGACGAGCAGCGGTTCGCGCAGCGGCAGGACGACGGCCGCGGTGCCGAGGACGGCCTGCTCGGTGACGGCGGCGAGGTGGCCGAGGTGGGTGAAGGTCTCGAAGACCGTCCCGGCGTCCCCGAAGCGGACGGGGTCGAAGAGCGGGACGTCGCGCACCCAGAGGCCGGCGAAGCCGAGCCGGTCGGCGAGCCGGGCGAGGCGCGCGTGGTCGGCGAGGTCCGGGACGCCGTGGGGGCGGCCGACCGTACGGTCGGTGGCCTGCCGGGACGGGCCCCAGTCGTTGTCGAGGGGGAGTTCCAGGCCGAGGGTGAGCCGGCCCTCGCCGGGGGCGAGGCGGGCGAGGGCGGGGTGACGGGGTGCCATGGGTGAATCGGTCCTCAGAGCGGGGGGAACGGGCGAAGCCCGCTGCGGGCCGGCCGGGAAGGGCCGGCCC
>NZ_JBHXML010000083.1:0-35063 GCF_042720345.1 Kitasatospora sp. NPDC058478
CCAAGTACGGCCCAGTACGAGGACGCTTCGCCGGCACGCCCAGCCGGGCGCCCAACGCCGCGCGCTGATCCGACGCGAATTGTCAGACACGCCCTAGGACGGCTCGTGGGGGGAACCATGAAAGGGGTCCGCCGAGTCGTCGGGGGGACACGGCCTTCGAACCGGGCCTGACGGAGGGAGCAGCGGTGGACGCGTCATCCGGGAGCGGGCGGGAGTTGCTGGCGGCGGCGGGGGTGCTGTTCCCGGACGAGCGGGGGCGGGTGCTGGTGGTGCGGTTGCCGTACGACCGGAAGCATCCGGTGGCGATCCCGGGCGGCGGGTGGGAGCCGCAGGACCGCTCGCCCCGGGAGACCGCGCTGCGCGAGGTGGTGGAGGAACTCGGGTTCACGCCCCGGCTGGGGCCGCTGGCCTGCGTCGACTGGACGCTCGACCACTTCCGGCCGCCGATCGCCGCGTACCTGTACTGGGCGCAGCCGCTCACCGCCGAACAGGCCGCGGCGATCCGGCCGGACGCGGCGGAGGTCGGCGGCTGGGCCTGGCTGACCCCGGAACAGGCGGGCCACGCGCTGCCGCCCCTGCTGTCCCGCCGGGTCACGGCCTGCCTGCGGGCGCCACGGTCGGCCGGTCCGCTGGAGCTGGAGGACAGCAGGCCCGTGGGGCACACCCTCGACCACCTGCCGGCGGACGAACCGCCGCCCGCGTACACGGGGCTGGCCGACGCGCCCGCCCTGGGCTCCGCCCCCGGCGGGCCCGGGTACGAGCCGCCGATGGACCGGGCCACCTACATCGCCACCCGCCCGCGGATCCGGGCCAAGGCCCGGGCCCTGTTCACCGACGACGCCGGGCGGGTCCTGCTGGTCCGGCTGCGGCCGTGGGACGGGCCGCGCGGCCGGGTGCCGTACTGGACGCTGCCGGGCGGCGGGATCGAGGCGGACCGGGAACTGCCCCGGGCGGCCGTCCGGCGCGAGATCCGCGAGGAGCTCGGCTGGGAGGTCGAACCGGGGCGGCTGCTGGCGCTGGACTGGCAGCCCGGGGCGGCCGCCGACCCGGAGGCCGACCCGGCCACCGGGCGGGACACCGCCGTGCTGGTGTCCGTGTTCGACGGGGGCACGGTGACGCAACGGATGCTCGGTTCGATCGCGCTGCCGGACGAGGAGCTGGTGGAGTGGCGGCTCTGCGGCCCCGCCGAGGCACGGGCGCTGCTGACCGGCCCGTCCTGGGCCCGGACGGCCGCCGCGCTGGCCGCGCGGGAGCGGGCGGGAGGGCCGGCCGAGCTGGTGCGCGGACGCGCCGCCGGGTAGCGGCGGGCGGGCCGGGCGGGTCTAGCGGGTTCAGGAGGGCAAGTCAGGCGGGCCGGTCGGGCGGGGCTGTTGGGCGGGGCGGACAGGGCCGGGTCGGGTGGGTCACACTGGGGCCATGCAGAACGGGATCACGCAGCACGGGATCACGGAGGCGCTGGCCGGCCGCCGAGTGGCGTCGGTCAGCGGCGGCGACCGACTGGACCTCACCCTCGACGGACCGGTGACCGTCCGGGTGGCGCACGAGTTCCGCCTCGCCGCGCCCTCCTTCACCGCCCCGGCGGAGGTCGAGCACTACTTTCCGGCGCTGACCGTCCGTCCGACCGGCACCCTGCTCGCGCTCGTCGGCCGGACCGTCGACACCGCCGAGATCACCCTCGCCGGCGGCCTGGAGCTGGCCTTCGCGGAGGGCGGCGCGCTGTCCGTCCCGCCGCACGCGCAGCTCGCGCCGTGGAGCGTGGAGACCGCCGAGGGCGCGGTGTGCGCGGGGCTGCCGGGCGGCGAGGTCCGGTGGACGGCGCCCGGCGCGGCCTGAGCCGGCGCCGGAGCCGACGCGTCGTCGGTCGGACTCTCCGGCCTGTCCGGCCTGTCAGACCTCCAGGTCGGCCTCGATCCTGGTGAGCTGGTGGCGGGCCATCGCCAGGTTGGCCCGCGCCTTGTCCAGCGCCAGGTAGAGGAAGAGGCCCTTGCCGGTGCGGCCGGCGAGCGGCCGGATCAGGTGGTACTGGCTGCTGAGGGTGATCAGGATGTCCTCGATCCCGTCCTGTAGGCCGAGCATGTCCATGGTGCGCATCTTGGCGCGGACCACGTCGGTGTTCCCCGCCGCGGCCACGTTGAGGTCCAGCCCGCCGGGGCCGTCGAGGGTGGCGAGCGCCATGCCGCTGTTGTAGTCCACGAGTGCCGCGCCGATGGCGCCCTCGATGCTGGTCATGGCCTGCTTGAGCGCGCCGGCTGCGTCGGTCATCTGGGTAACTCCCTTTCGGTGGTGGGGTGCTGGGGTGATAGGTGCGGTCGGGCCGGGGGCCTGGCCGGTCAGGCCGGTCAGGCCGGGTCGCGGGGGTCCTTCGGCAGGAGGCTGTCGCTGAGCAGCCCGGCGATCCGCTGGGCCGAGCGGCGGGCCTCCAGGTGCAGCCGGCCGACGTTGACGTCCGGGTGCGCCAGCAGGGCCAGCACGCAGCTGCCCCCGGCCGCGTAGGTGGCGACGTAGCCGTGCTCGCCGCGCACCAGCGACTCGCGGAACTCGCCCTGGCCGGTGGTGTCGGCGAGCCGTTGGGCCAGCGACAGCGAGGCCGCCGTCATCGCGGCCAGGCCGGAGGGTTCCGCCCCGTGGGTGTCGTGCGCGACCAACAGGCCGTCCACGCTGGCCACCAGGCCACCCGCGAGGTGCGGGACGCGCTGCTTGACGGCGCGGAGCTCGGCGAGCAGTTCGGTCTCCAAGGCGATCAGTTGTCTCCTTCCGACACGCTGCTTGAGCACCCGCCTCATGGCCGGGACGGCGGGGTCGCGGGTGGAGAGTGGTTCAAAGTCGGGCCTCCAGAAGGGTTCGGACCCGGGTCAGCAGCGCGATGTCCGGGTCGGGGACGGCCAGCGGCGGGTGGGCCGCTGCCGTGGTGGGCGGGCGATCGGAGCGGGTGGGGGCCACGAGGCCGGACGGCGTGGCGCCGGTGAGGGTGGCGCCGGGGACCCGGCGGTGCAGGCCTCCTCCCGGCGGGCGGGCGGGGGCCGGCGCCTCGGCTTCCGCGACGGGCGCCGCGGGCCTCGGCGCCCCAGGTGCCCCAGGTGCCGCGGGTGCCCCAGGTGTCGCGGCGCTCGGTGCCACCGCCGGCGCCACCGCCGGTGCGGCGTGCCGCGGGGCGTCGAGCAGCCCGGCGGCGGCCAGGCGGCGGACGTCCGCCGTGACGCCGAAGCCGGACCGGCCGAGCAGGCGCGCCAGGTCCGCCGGGGTTCTTCGGCCGTCGGCGTGGTCCAGCAGTTCGCGCCGGCGGCGGCCGGGCGGGCGGTGCGACGGCCGTGGGACCGGCACCACCGGGCGGACCGGCGCGGTGTCGAGCTGCGGCCAGGGCCAGATGCGTTCCAGCAGCCGGCCCCGGCGCTCGACCTCGCGGCGCAGCCGGCCGGGGTCGACCGTGGCCACCGGGCCCAGCCAGTGCCGGGCGTCGGGCTCGAACCGCCAGACGCCGCCGGTCCGGTCGGCGAGGACGAAGAACGCGGCGTCGAAGAGCGTGCCCAGGTGGCCGAGTTCGAGCTCGCCCCGGGTGAGCAGCCGCCGTTCGACGAGTGCCTCACCGACCCGGGCGCGCGGGCCGTGGAGCCGGAGCAGCTCCGCCCACTGCCCGGGGGTGATCCGGCCGCAGCCGGTGAGCAGTTCGGCCAGGCCGGGCGCGCGCGGGGAGTCGGCGTGGGCCACCTGGCCGTCGACGAGGTGCAGGTTGCCGAGCGGGCCGCACAGGGCGCCGGTGGCGCGGCGGGCGGCGAGCAGGCCGAGGGCCTCGCCGGGGGTCTGCGGCGGGGCGGGCGGGCGGACGGCGGCGGGCGCGGCGTTCATCGGGGCCACCGCCCGGTGGAGCGCGGGCGGCGGGGGCGGCCCGTCCGGCGTGCTGGCCGAAACCCGATGGCCTCGGCGGGCGTCCCGCTCACCCCAGCACCAGTTCCTCGGCGAGCGCCTGGAGGCGGTAGCGGGCGGCGGCGAGGTTGCCCTGGGCGCGGTCGAGCCAGAGGTGGAGGACGAGGCGGCTGTCGAAGACGGTGTCGATGAAGCAGATGAGGTGGTAGCTGCGGCCGGCGGTGACGATGACGTCCTGTAACGGCGACCGCCGGTCCTCCGCCCCGGTGAAGGTCTGGCTCTCAACGGCCGCCCGTACCAAGTCGGTTGTCTCGGCGGCTGCGGTCTCGTGGTCACCGGTCGGGCACTCGCCGAGGCTGCCGAGTGCGAGTCCGCTGCTCCAGTCGACCAGGCTCGCGGAGCGTGCCCCGGAGATCGACATCGCTCCGGCGAGGCATTCGTCGATACCCGGCACACCGGCTCCTTCGAGGGGGTCTGGGCAGCCGGGCGCAGCACGGCACGGCCGGGCCGCCACCAGCAGTGGCGGGCTCGACACGGAAGGCTACTGCCGGATTCCATATGACGAACATTCCAATGGCATATTCACATCAGTAGCGTCCACTTCCGGCCAAGGTGTGACAAGGCGTCAGCCGCCGCTGCCGGGCGAACCCGCTGGCCCGGGGACGGTCGCGGACCGCAGCCCACCGCCACCCGCCGACCACCTGGCAGGGGAGCTTGGCCGAGAACCGGCCGCACGGCAGGGTTTCGACCGCCGACATGCGATAGGGGCCCGGGCAAACAGGTCTACACCACCGGGTCGCCGCCCGACTGCCGCCGGAGCCCCGGGCATGACGAAGGGGCCCGTTCCGCTGGACGGAACGAGCCCCTTCGGGTGGAGCGCCAGGCCCGGGTCGCACGGACTCTTCCTACTGAAAGTAGGACGTGCTCTGGTAGCACCGCTGACGCCTGCTCGGGAGTTTGTTTCCCTCCCGACGAGAAGAACATTAGCAGGTCATCACGCCTGCTCAGAAACCGGATGGAGGAACGGGACCGGACCCGGCGGAACTGCGGCGACCCGACCCCGGCGCGCCCCGGCTCCAGCACGGAGGGCGGTCAGGGCAGCAGCGCCCGGTAACCCGCGATCAGGGCGGTGAGGCCCAGCTCGAAGGCCCGGTCGGCGCGTTCGCGGCCGGCGGGGACGGCATCGAGGGCGTCGGCCAGGCGCGGGGTGGCGTCACGGTCGACGGCGTCGACCATGACGTCCGGGGCGACCAGGTCGAGGGCGGAGCCGAGGATGAAGCTCTCCAGGGCGGTGATCACGCCCATCACGTCCCGCGCGGCGAAGCCCGCACCCTCCAGGGTGGCGACGGCACGCTCGTACAGCTCGTGCATGAACGATTCGGCGAGCGGGGCGGTGGCGAGCAGGCGGACGATGCCGGGGTGTTCGGCGAAGGCGTCCCGGTAGGCGTGCGCCCAGGTGCGCAGCGCCGCGTCCCAGGGCTGGTCCCACATCGACTGCTCGCCGATGGTGCGGACGAGTTCGGCACGCATCAGGGCGACGATCTCGGCCCGGCCGGCGACGTGGTGGTAGAGCGCGGAGGGGCTGACCTTGAGGGCGCCGGCGAGGCCGGGGATGGTGAGGTCGCCCGACTCGTCGACCAGCCGCAGCGCGGTGTCGACGATGCGCTGCCGGTCCAGCAGGGGTGTGCGCGGCCTGGCCATGCCGGTTCCTCGTCTTTCGGGGAGTTTTTCGGGGAGCCCTTCAGGGAGCCTTCCGGAGAACCCTCAAGATCATCGTTACCCAAGCGTTACTGAATGGCTTTCAATAAAACTCTTCCGCACCCGCCGGTGCCGCGCCTACGGTAACCGAACCCCATTCGGTTTAGGCAGGTCGCCCTCGTCGCCTGCCGCGACCCGGAGAGGACGCTCCCCCATGCGTGCCGACACGATCTTCACCGGCGGCCGGATCCACACCGGAGACCCCGCCCACCCCGCCACCCACGCCCTCGCCGTCACCGCCGGGCGGATCACCGCCCTCGGCGACGCGGCGCTCGCCCTGCGCGACGACCGCACCGAGACCGTCGACCTGGCGGGCGGCGCCCTGCTGCCCTCCTTCGGCGACGGCCACCTCCACCCGCTGATCGGCGCCATCGGGCTGCGCGGCGTGCCGGTGCGCGACTGCACCAGCCTGGAGGAGGTCGTCGAGGCCGTCCGCACCTGGGCCGCCCGGCACCCCGAGGCCGAGTGGATCACCGGGGACGCCGTCGACCCGTGGCTCGCCGAGGGCGGCCTGTTCGACGCCCGGCTGCTCGACGCCGCCGTCCCCGACCGGCCCGTCCTGCTGCGCACCATGGACCACCACACCGGCTGGGCCAACAGCGAGGCGCTGCACCGCGCCGGGTACGGGCCGGACACGCCCGACCCCGTGGGCGGCGAGATCGTCCGCCGCCCGGACGGCGCCCCGCTCGGCACCCTGCGCGAGTTCGGCGCCCTCAATCCCGTCCTCGCGCTCGTCCCGCCGCTCCCGCTCGCCGAGCAGGTCGCCGCCCTGCGCGAGACCACCGCCGCGCTCGCCGCCGCCGGGCTCACCTGGCTCCAGGACGCCTGGATCGAGCCCGCGCAGGTCGACACCTGGCTCGCCGCCGTCGCCGAGCACGACCTGCCCGTCCGGGCCGGGCTGGCGCTGCTGCTCGAACCGGACGGCTGGCGCGCACGGCTCCCCGCCCTGGCCGCCGACCGGGAGCGGGTCGAGGCCGGCGGGCGCGGCCGACTCACCGCCCGGGCGGTCAAGTTCTTCGCCGACGGCGTCGTCGAGTCCGGGACGGCCGCCCTGCTGGCGCCCTACAGCGACTGCCCGCACTCCCACGGCGTCGCCAACTGGACCGGCGCCGAACTGGCCGACGCCGTCACCGCCGTCGACGCGCTCGGCTTCCAGCCGCACATCCACGCCATCGGCGACCACGGCGTCCGGATCGCCCTGGACGCCGTCGAGGCCGCCACCCGCCGCAACGGCCTGCGCGCCCGCCGCCCGGTGATCGCCCATGTCCAACTCGTCGACCCGGCCGACCTGCCCCGCTTCGCCGAACTCGGCGTGATCGCCAACTTCGAACCGCTGTGGGCCCAGACCGACCCGCTGATGACCGAACTCACCCTCCCCCGGCTCGGCCCCGAGCGCGGCGCCCGGCAGTACCAGATCGCCGCCCTGCTGCGCGGTGGCGCCCGGGTCTCCTTCGGCAGCGACTGGCCGGTCACCCGTTACGAGCCGCTGGCCGGTCTCGCCACCGCCGTCACCCGGCAGACCCCGGACGGCCTGCCGGCCGGCGGCTGGCTGCCCGAGGAGCGGATCGGCCTCACCGAGGCACTCGCGGCGTACTCGGCGGGCGTCGCGCACCAGGCCTTCGAGGAGGCGGAGTGGGGCGTGCTGCGCCCCGGGATGCGGGCCGACCTGGTGCACCTGGCGGCCGATCCCTACGCAGTGTCGGCCGCCGAGCTGGCCGCCGTCCCGGTGGCCGGGACCTGGCTCGGCGGCCGCCGCACGCACTGACCCCCCGGGATCCCCCCCGTACCCCGCCCGCCGGAACGCCCCCCACGGCGTCCGCTCCCCCGTCGACCGCCCGCACCCGATCGGCGGCCGACCGCTCTACCCTCGTCCGTACGACCCCAGGAGAGCTCCCCATGACCCTGCCCTCCGACGCGGCCTCCCCGACCGCACCCGGCTCCCCCCGCACCGGCCCCGACACCGGCCGCGCCGGACCCAGCGCCGGGCCCGGCACCACCGGGCCCGGCACCGCAGCCGCCGGCTCCACCGGCCCCGCCCGCCTGGAAGGCGGCGTGCTCGGCACCGGCGACATCGTCTTCTTCGTCGTGGCCGCCGCCGCACCGCTGACCGTGATGGCCGGCGTGGCACCGTTCGCGATCGCCTTCGGCGGCATCGGCACGCCCGTCGCCTACCTGGCCACCGGCGTCATCCTGGCGCTCTTCGCGGTCGGCTTCACCACCATGACCGCGCACATCCGCAACGCCGGCGCGTTCTACGCCTACGTCACCCGCGGCCTCGGCCGCCCCGCCGGACTCGGCGCCGCGCTGCTCGCGGTGCTCTCGTACAACGCCATCCAGATCGGCATGTACGGCGCCTTCGGCTTCTTCGCCCACACCACCGCCGCCGACCTGCTCGGCCTGGACCTGCCCTGGCCGGTCTGGGCGCTGCTCGGCGTCGCGGTGGTCTGGCTCCTCGGCTACCGCTCGATAGACCTCGGCGCCAAGGTGCTCGGCGCGCTGCTGATCGCCGAGACCGGCATCCTGCTCGTGCTCGCCGTGGCGGTGCTGGTGCGCGGCGGCGCGCACGGGCTCGACCTGTCCTCGTTCGCCCCGCACAACGTGTTCTCCGGGGGCATGGGCGGGGTGCTCGGGCTCTCCTTCGCCGCGTTCATCGGCTTCGAGGCCACCGCCATCTACCGCGAGGAGGCCCGCGAACCACGGCGGACGGTGCCGCGCGCCACCTACGCGGCGATCGCCTTCCTCGGCCTCTTCTACACCTTCATCACCTGGATGATCGTGCAGGCCTTCGGCGCCACCGAGGCCGTCGCGACCGCCACCGCCGACCCGGCCGGGATGTTCTTCACCGCGATGACCGACTACGTCGGCGCCTGGGCCACCGACCTCCAGCGGGTGCTGATCGTGACCAGCCTGCTCGCCGCGCTGCTCGCCTTCCACAACACCATCACCCGCTACGGCTACGCCCTCGCCACCGAGCAGGCCGCCCCGGCCGCGCTCGGCCGGGTCCACCCCCGCCACGGCTCCCCGTGGATCGGCGGCATCGCGCAGTCGGTGCTGGCGGCGGCGGCCGTCGTGGTGGCGGCGCTGATCGGGGCCGACCCGTACAACCAGTTCTTCCTCTGGGTGAACTCCCCCGGCGTGGTCGGCATCCTGGTGCTGCAGGCGCTCGCCGGGCTGTCCGTGTACGCCTTCTTCCGCCGCAATCGCGAGGCGGCCGCGAGCGCAGGGGTGTTCCGGACGGTCGTGGCGCCGGTCGCCGCCACCGTGCTGCTGTGCGGGGCGACGGCGCTGGTGGTGTGGCGGCTCGACCTGTTCACCAATGCCGGGCCGGAGGTCAACTGGCCGCTGGTGGCGATCGTGCCGGTGGTGTTCCTGACGGGCGTCGCCATCGCGCTGCGGCTGCGGGCGCGGCGGCCCGAGGTGTACGCCCGGCTCGGGACGTCGGAGGTCGACGCGGGCTGAGCGGGGCGGCGGCGCCGCAGGGCCGGCCCACCGCCTCAGGCCTGGCCCGACCGCCGCACACCCGACCGCCGCACACCCGGCCGGCGGCCTCAGGCCTGGCCGACCGCCTCGGCGAGCAGCCGGTAGGAGTCGAGGAGGGCGACGCGGTCGTAGGTGCTGGTGGTGACCAGGAACTCGTCCGCGCCGCTGCGCGCCACCAGGGCGGCGAGTTCGGCGGCGGCCCGCTCCGGGGTGCCCGCGATGTGGCCCTTCAGCGACTGCTCGTAGGCGGCGTGCTCGCGCGGGCTCATCGGCCGGGCCAGGATCTCGGCGGCGGGCGCCAGCGGCGGGAACTCGCCGTGGGTGCGGGAGTACGCGCCGGACCACGCCTCCGGGACGAGCAGCTCCCGCGCCCGGTCGGCGCTCTCGGCGACCGCGACCGTGCCCGAGACCACCACGTACGGCTCGGCGACCTGCGCCGAGGGGCGGAACCGGCTGCGGTAGCGGTCGATCGCCGCGAGCATCCGTTCCTCTCCCCGGGCGGCGGCGATGACCAGCGGCAGCCCGGCGTCGGCGGCCAGGTCGGCGCCCGCGCCGGTGGCCAGGACGAAGGCCGGCACCCGCAGGCCCTCGGCCGGGCGGGCGTGGACGCCGGGGTGGGCCCGCTGCGAGCCGTCGAAGTAGCCGAGCAGTTCGGCCAGCTGGGCGCCGAAGTCGTCCGCGGAGTCCTTCTCCCGGCCCAGCGCCCGCCGCACGCCGTCGGTGAACCCGACCGAGCGGCCGAGCCCCATGTCGATCCGGCCGGGGAAGAGCGAGGCGAGCACCCCGAACTGCTCGGCCACCACCATGGGCTGGTGGTTGGGCAGCATCACCCCGCCCGTGCCGACCCGGATCCGGGTGGTGGCCGCCGCCACCGCCGCGGCGAGCACCGTCGGCGCGGATCCCGCGACCCCGGGCACGCCGTGGTGCTCGGAGACCCAGAAACGGTGGTACCCGAGCCGCTCGGCCTCGCGGGCGAAGGCCACCGTGTCCCGCAGCGCCTGCGCCGGCTCCTCGCCCCGTCTGGTCCGGGAGCGGTCGAGGACGGAGAGCCTGGTCATGGGCGCAGCGCTGGTCACGCGGTGGACAACGCCCGCCGCCGAGCCGGGCATTCCCCCACCGCCACGCCCCCGGTACGGAGGGGCCCCGGCGCCACGGGCGGGCCCGGTCAGTCCGTGACGGCGAAGCCCTGTGCCGCGCCCAGCCGGTGCAGCGAGTCCTGCCCGGGGATCCCGTCGGCGGCGGCGTCGGTGTACCCGCACCGGCGCTGCCACCCGGCGTAGGCGGTGACCGTCAGGCTGCCGAACGAGCCGTCCACCCAGCGCTGTTCGAGCAGCCCCTCGTCCGCCAGGGCCTGCTCGACGATCGCCGCCTCGGCGCCGTACGTCCGGTGCCCCTGCTCGGCGCCGGGGTCGGTGCGGGCGGCCGCCACGACGTGCGCGAGCGACACCGTCCGGGGCCCGGGCAGGTAGCCGAGCAGCCGCCGCAGCGAACTCTCCCCCGGCACACCGTCCGCCGCCTGGCCGGAGTAGCCCAGGCTCTGCTGGTAGTCCGCGTAGTTCTCGGTGTCCGCGTCGCTCCAGTTCGGCCCGGGGCCGGAGCGGTAGTGGGCGCCGAAGCCCTGGGCGACGAGCCCCCGGCCGACCACGGTGACCTGGTAGCCCTGGGCTCCGTAGCCGTACGGGAGGCCGTTGATGGTGGTCTGGTACCGGGCCGGGGTCGGGTCCGCCGGGGGTGCCGGGTGCTGCTGCGAGGGCGCGGGGATCGGGGTGCCGGGGCCGGCCGTGAAGTCGGGCCAGGAGCCGGGGTCGGTGTGGTCGTTGAACGGGACGTGGGCGTGTGCGTACCAGCCGCCGCTGGCCTCCCACACCTGCTCGTCGCGGTGGCTGGTGAAGTCGGCCGGGCGGCCCATCGGCCAGACGTCGGGCACGCCCCAGGAGGCGATCCAGGCGTGGATCCGGTCCCAGCCCGCGCACGGGGTGTCGACCAGCCGCGCGTACACGGTGCCCTGGTAGTTGCAGTAGGGGAAGAACACCGCCTCGATCTGGATCACCACGCGCCCGGCCCGGTTGGTGCGGGTCGGGCTCGTCGTCGGGCTGAGCAGGCTCTTCGAGCGGGAGTCGGCCGGGAACAGCTGGGCGATCCGGCCGCTGAACGGGTCCCAGATGAGGTGTGGCGCGTCGCCGGCGCCGCTGCCGGTGAAGTAGCTCACCAGGTCCTCGTAGGTGCACCAGTCCTGCGGCGCGGCGGCGGTCGCGTTGCGGTCCCAGGTGATGTGGGCGATGGCCCTCGGGGGGTACTGCTGGTCGGTCGGCGCGTGGTCGCCGAGGTCGTGGATCTCGGCACCGGGCAGCCACAGGTCGGACATGCGGTCTCCTCCAGGCGGCGAACGGACGTCGTTGCGGGTATCGGCAGGTTCACCCTCCGGATTGACCCCAACGGCGCAATACACGGCAATGAACCACCCATGCTCGCGCGCCCGTTCGGATCTGTGACGGGAATTCGTCCTCGCGTACGGACCCGGGGGCCCGCACCGCGTGCCACCGGACCCGCGCTCCGCCCTGCCCGGAAGGAAGCCCGAGAGGCTCCGGAAAGCCGTCGGGCGGGGGCGCATTCCACCCCGCCGCAGCCGCTCTGTCAATCGTTGACTTCGGAACTGGTCTAGTCCACGGTGGTGCGCGAAAAGCACTCATACCGTCATCACCGCCACGATTCTGACGAACCGACGGAGATTCCACCGTTATGCAACGAGTCTGCCTCGCCCTGCCCACCATGCGATCCTGCCCCGACACCATCGTGGAACTCGCCGAGGAAGCGGCCTACGCCGTCGCGAACTTCGACGTCGAGGTGCACCTCCTCATCCTCGACACCACCGACGCCGTCCAGTTCGCGAAGAACGCGGGCGCCGTGGCCGCCCTGGAGCCCACCCCCGGCGTGGTCGTCCACCACCTCGGCAACGCGCAGCAGCGGGAGTTCCTGCGCCGGGTGGCCGAGCGCTCCGGCGCCGCCGACCCCGGACTGCTGCTCGACATGATGCTCCCGCCGGCCGTCGCGTACGGCTCCTGCGTCAACCGGCTCTTCCTGGGCGCGGCCGCCCTGGGCTGCACCTCGGCGCACCTGCGCAACGACGACGCCGACTTCCAGGTCGTCGACGGTCGGAAGATCTTCCCGATCCACCACGAGCTGCTCTCGATCGGCCGACCGGCCGGCGAGGCGGCGGCCGGCGTGACCCGCTCCGAGCTCGACCCGGCCGACGCGGACAAGCCGGTGATGCTGGTCAGCGGCTCCTTCATCGGCGAACTCAACGTGGACATCAGCGAGATCCACGAGTTGGACCCGGACATCTACCGCGACGTGGTGCGCCTGTGGACCCCGCCGGTGTGGCCGGAGGAGGACCGGGACGCGATGGTGGACGTCTCCTTCAAGGGCGCCGGCTCCGAGCCGTTCACCACCGACGAATCCGTCCTCGGCGTGCCCGACATCTGGGACGTCTACATGTGCAACATCGCCCTGGACCACCGGGCCTACGAGGTGCTGCCGCTGCTGCCCTCGGTCAAGACCATCGGCAGCGACTACGCCCTGCTGCACGCCATGGTCCACTCCCGGCTGCCCGGCGTCGTCCACAACCGCCACATCGTCAACTACTACACGCCCGAACGCCGCATCGGCGACGGCTTCATCTCCTACCAGATGCGGTTCGTCAAGTTCCTGCTCTCGATGCTGTACCTGTACCCGGTCTACGGCGGCATGATCGACCTCGGCCGTGACCTGCTGGACGAGCGGCACGGGCTGAAGATCGAGCCGATCCTCGACCTGGTGCGGGGCAGCGTCGACTGGGACCGGGCCGGGAACGAGCACTGCCTGGACGTCCTGGACCGCTCCTACCGCAAGCTGGGCGGCAAGTACGCCGAGCTCGCCGACGCGGTGGCCGAGCAGCGCCAGCAGCTCCTGGACGAGGCGCAGGAGGACGCCGAGCGCTGGGCGGTGCTGATGGGAGCGTGGGCGGCGCTGGTGGCCGCCTCCCGCGCGGAAGGGCTCGGCACCGCTTCGGAGGTCGCGGCCGGGTGAGCGAGGACCTCCGGATCCGGCTCCTGGCCGACGGCGACTGGGACGCCGTGGTCGCACTGGAGCACGACGCCTACGCGGCCGACGGCCTGTCGGAGGGCAGGGAGGCGCTGCAGTCCCGCGCCCTCGCCTCGCCGCAGACCTGCTTCGTGCTGGAGCAGGACGGCACCGTCCGCGGCTACCTGCTGAGCCTGCCGTACCCGCCGCTGCGCTGCCCGAGCCTCGACCGGCCGGAGGAGGCGGTGTTCGCGTCGGACAACCTGCACGTGCACGACCTGGTGATCGCCGAGGACCTGCGCGGCCGGGAGGTCGCGCTGGGGTTCATCCGGCACTTCCGGGAGCAGGCGTCCGAACAGGGCTTCGAGCGGATCTCCATGGTCGCGGTCCGCGGCACCGACATCCTGCTGCGGCTGCTCGGCTACCGCGCCCACCGCGAGGTGACGGTGCCGGCCTGCTACGGCAAGCGCGCCGTCTACATGTCGATGCCGGTGGCGGCCGGCTGACCTTCACTCGTCCACTCGTCCGCTCGTCCACTCGTCCGGAGTAGTCCGGGCTGCGGCACTCACCCCGTCGAGTGATGCTGCTGACGGCTGCGCCCAGCCGCCAGCAGCATCACCACCGACCGAGGGAGAGCGCATGAAGGCCGCCGTCGTCCACGACTTCACCGCGCCGCTGGTCATCGAGGACCGCCCAGTCCCCGAGCCCGCGGCGCACCAGGTCCGGGTCAGGATCGAGGCGTCCGGCCTCTGCCACACCGACATCCACGCCGCCCACGGCGACTGGCCGGTCAAGCCGAACCCGCCGTTCGTGCCCGGCCACGAGGGCGTGGGGATCGTCGAGGCGGTCGGCGGGGAGGTGCGCAACGTCCGGGTCGGCGAACGGGTCGCCATCCCCTGGCTGGCCGACGCCTGCGGGCGCTGCGACCAGTGCGTCTCCGGCTGGGAGACGCTCTGCCTCCAGCAGCACAACAGCGGCTACTCGGTGGACGGCGCCTACGCCGAGTACGCGCTGGCGCACGGCGACTACGTGGTGCCCGTCCCCGACGGCCTCGACCCGCTCGACGCCGCGCCGCTGTCCTGCGCGGGTGTCACCACCTACAAGGCGCTCAAGGTCTCCGGCGCCCGCCCGGGCACCCGGGTCCTGGTCTCCGGCATCGGCGGGCTCGGCCACCTCGCGCTGCAGTACGCGCGGATCTTCGGCGCCGAGACCATCGCGGTCGACGTCACCGACGACAAGCTCGCCCTGGCCCGCGAACTCGGCGCCGACCACGTCCTCGACGCCCGCACCCAGGACATCGCGGCGGAGGTCCAGCGGCTCGGCGGCGCCCACGCGGCCATCGCCCTCGCCGTCAGCAACGCCTCCTTCCAGGCCGCTTACGGGGCCCTGCGGCGCGGCGGCACGCTCGTGCTGGTGGCACTCCCGGCCGGCGGGAAGCTCGAACTGCCGGTGTTCGAGACCGTGTTGAACGGCACCAGGGTGATCGGCTCGATCGTCGGCACCCGCCAGGACCTCGCCGAGGTCTTCCGCCTGCACGCCCTCGGCCGCACCCGCGTCATCCTTGAGCCCCGCCGCCTGGAGGAGGTGAACGCCTGCTTCGAGGAGGTGCTGGGCGGCAAGGTCTCCGCCCGCCTGGTCTTCGACCTGCGCTGAGCGGCCTGCGCTGAGCACGGCCCCGGCCGAGCAGGTGCGCCTGGCATCCGTCCGCCCCCCTTGTCAGGACACAGTTCGCGGCCGATCCGCCCCCTCGGCCGGCCCGTTCGGGTACCAGTGGCCCCCCGGGTCACGCCCGCCCCACGTCCGTCCGGGCCCGGTTGCAGTTCCGTCTCCGTTCCGTCCGGTGGGGGGCGCGGCGCCGTCCGGTCCGGGATCGTGGGAGCAACGACTCGTGGGCCGGGGGGAGTTGCCATGGGGGACGGCCAGGACTTGGTGCCCGTGGTGGTGGGCGTGCTGATACGGGCGGCCGAGGGGGTGGCGGGCGGCCCGGGGCGGGCGGTCGCGGATCTGGTGCGGGCGCGGCTGCGGGCCACGCCGGAGGGCGCCCGGGCCGTGGACGCGGTCGACGCGAGCCCGGGGGACGCCCGGGCGCGGACCGGGCTGACCGCCGCCGTCGGCGAACTGCTCACCTCGGACCCGGCGTTCGCCCGGTACCTGGCCACCACCGAACTCGGCCGGCCCGCCGACCCGCCGACCGTCCACCTCCGGGTCGATCCGGCCGTCGCCGGGGCCCAGGCCCGGGCCGCCCGGATCGGCGCCGCCCCCGTCCTCGTCACGCTGGCGCTGATCGTGGTCGCCGCCCTGGTCGCCGTCGGGATCAACCTGGGCTCGCGCCCGCTGCTGCGGCCGGGCGGGCCCGACCTGGCCCACGCCGGGCGGACGCTGCGCGACCCGGCCCAGGTGCAGGGTGTACTGCCCGATCTGCGGGCCATGCCGGGCGGCTGGCAGGTGGAGAGCGGCCCGCAGTCGGGAGCGGGCCCGGGCGAGGACGTGCCCTGCCTGCTCCCAGACGCCTGCGACCAGCAACTCGCTTACGCCACCGTGACGTTCCGCGCCGTGACCACGCACAGCGCACAGTTCACCGTGGTCACCTTCGCCTCCGCCGACGCCGCCGGCCGGGCCTTCGACGCGATGCTCGCCCACGTCGGCGGCGCCGACGCGGCCGCCGCCGTCCCCCTCCCCTCGATCGGCGACCAGCGGGCCGCCCGGACGCACGGCGCGGAAGGGGCGGAGGCCCTGGTGCGGGTCGGCACCACGCTGCTGTACGTCCGCGATTCGGGCCCGGGCGCCGACGCCGCCATGCCGGTGCTGGTTCTGTTCGCCCGCCTGCTGGCCGAACGCGCCCAGCAGGCCGAGGACGGCCGCGAGCCCGACGCCGCCGCCCAGGGGGCCACCGCCTGACCCGGCCGCACCCCCGCCTGCCGCAGCCCCTACCCAACCCGCCGCACCCCGACCGCACCGGTCGCCGGGTGCGGCTGCCGTTGCGCCGGGACGCGGGTGGGGCCACCGGTGAGACCGCGCGGCGCCCTCTCCCCCGAATGCATGTATCGCTCTCTTGACTGGCGTCACCAACACGCCATACTGGCCTCACTCCCGCTCGCACGATGAGGTGCCCGCCCATGGAGCTATCCCCCTCCGCGCACGTGGACACGTTCTGCCGCGACCATCTCCCGCCCTTCGACCAGTGGCCCGAACTCCTCTTCGACATACCGGAGTTGGCCTATCCGGACCGACTGAACTGCGCCCAGGCGCTGCTCGACGCAACGATCACCCGGTACGGCCCCGACCGCCGCTGCCTGCTCACCCCGACCGGCCAGTGGACCTACGGCGAACTGCGCGACCACGCCGACCGGGTGGCCCGGCTGCTGACCGAGGACCTCGGCCTGGCCACCGGCAACCGGGTGCTGCTCCGCGGCCCCAACACCCCCTGGCTGGTGGCCTGCTGGCTCGGCGTCCTGAAGGCCGGCGGCGTGGCCGTCAGCACCATGCCGCTGCTGCGGGCCGCCGAACTGACCGGACTGCACCGGATCGCCCGGCCCGCCATCGCCCTGTGCGACCACCGCTACCTGGACGACCTCGCCCGGGCCGAGACACCCGGCCTGCGGGTGCTCGCCTTCGGCGGGCCCGGCCCCCAGGACCTGACCGCCCGCTGCGCCGCCAAGAGCGGCGGCTTCACCGCCGTCCCGACCGCCGCCGACGACGTCGCGCTGATCGCCTTCACCTCCGGAACCACCGGACGGCCCAAGGCCACCCTGCACTTCCACCGCGACGTGCTCGCCAACGCCGACACCTTCTCCCGCCACCTCCTGCGCCCCACCCCCGACGACCTGTTCGCCGGCACCCCGCCGCTCGCCTTCACCTTCGGGCTCGGCGGCCTGGTGGTCTTCCCGCTGCGCGCCGGCGCCGCCAGCCTGCTGCTGGAGCAGGCCACCCCCGAGCAGCTCGCCGAGCAGGTCCACCGGCACCGGGTCGGCGTGCTGTTCACCGCTCCGACCGCCTACCGGGCGATCCTGGCCGCCGGGCTCGCCGACCGCCTGTCCGGCGTACGGCGCTGCGTCTCGGCCGGCGAGCACCTGCCCGCCGCCCTCTGGGAGGCCTTCCACGCGGCCACCGGGCAGCGGCTGATCGACGGCCTCGGCGCCACCGAGCTGCTGCACGTGTTCATCTCCGCCGCCGACGGCGACATCCGCCCCGGCGCGACCGGCCGCCCCGTCCCCGGATACCGGGCCGCCGTCCTCGACGAGCAGGGCCGGCCGGTGCCGGACGGCGTGCCCGGCCTGCTCGCCGTCAAGGGCCCGACCGGCTGCCGCTACCTGGACGACGAACGCCAGCGCGACTACGTCCGCAACGGCTGGAACCTCACCGGCGACACCTACCTCCGTGACCAGGACGGCTACTTCTGGTACCAGGCGCGCAACGACGACATGATCGTCTCGGCCGGCTACAACATCGCCGGCCCCGAGGTCGAGCAGGCCCTCGCCGCCCACCCCGACGTCGCCGACTGCGCGGTGGTCGGGGCGCCGGACGAACGGCGCGGCACGGTGGTGAAGGCCTACGTGGTGCTGCGCGAGGGCGCGCCCGCCGGGCCGGAGCAGGTGCGGAGCCTCCAGGAGCACGTCAAGCGGACCATCGCCCCGTACAAGTACCCGCGCACGGTCGAGTTCGTCACCCGGCTGCCGCGCACCGCCACCGGCAAGCTGCACCGCGCCGAACTGCGCCGGCGGGCCGCGACCGCCCCGGCCAGCGTGGCGATCGAGCGCCGGGTCGAGTGGTCCGACACCGACGCGGCCGGGCACTACCACTTCTCGGCCGTCCAGCGCTGGGCCGAGGCCGCGGAGGCGGCGCTGCTGCGCCGGCTGGGCCTGGCCGAGCTGTTCGGGCGGATCCCCCGGGTGCACTTCGAGGCCGACTACCGCGAGCGGCTCTGGTTCGGCGACCTGGTCCGCACCGAGCTGCGGGTGGTCCGGGTCGGCGGCTCCTCGCTGCACTACGCCTTCGAGGTGCACGGCCCGCAGGGCCTGGCCGCGTCCGGGCGGATGTCGGTGGTGCACGCCGCGCCGAACGCCAAGGGCGCCGAGCCCTGGCCCGCGCCGGTGCGCCGCGCGCTGGCCGAGGCCGGACCGCAACAGCCGGAGGTGGTGCGGTGACCACCGCGGCCCGCACCACCACACCCGCCGCCGCCCGCACCAGCGCGGCCCGCCGCATCGCGGTGATCGGCGCCGGTCCGGGCGGGCTCTACTTCGCCGCGCTCGCCAAGCGGTTGGCACCGCACCGGGAGATCACCGTCTTCGAACGCGACGGCCGACAGGACGAGTTCGGCTTCGGCGTGGTGTTCTCCGACGAGACGCTGGACGGCATCGCCCAGGCCGACCCGGAGGTCTTCGCCGCGATCGGCGCCGAGTTCGCCCGCTGGAGCGACATCGACGTGCGCTACGCGGGCGAGGTCCGCACCTGCGGCGGGCACGGCTTCGCGGCACTCGACCGCAACCGGCTGCGCGCGATCCTGCAACGGCGCTGCGAGCAGCTCGCGGTGGACGTGCGCTACCGCACCCCCGCCCCTCCGGTCGACCGGCTCGCCGCCGAGTACGACCTGGTGGTCGCCGCCGACGGCATCCACTCGGGCACCCGCGCGGCCTACGCCGACACCTTCCGGCCCGACCTGGACGAGCGGCACTGCCGCTACATCTGGCTCGCCACCGACAAGGTCTTCGAGGCCTTCACCTTCATCGTCGAGCGGTTCGACTTCGGCACCCTCCAGGTGCACGCCTACCCGTACAGCGCGACCCGCTCCACCTTCATCGTGGAGATCGCCGAAGACGCCTGGCGCCGGGCCGGGTTCGACGCCCTCGCCGCCCGGGAGCCGGCCCGCGGCGAGAGCGACGAGGCCGGCGTGCGGCGCTGCGCGGACCTGCTCGCCGGACACCTGGACGGCCACCGGCTGATCCCGAACGCCTCCCGCTGGATCCGCTTCACCACCGTGCGCAACGCCCGCTGGCGCCACCGCAACGTGGTGCTGCTCGGCGACGCAGCGCACTCCGCGCACTTCTCGATCGGCTCGGGCACCAAGCTCGCCCTGGAGGACGCCCTCGCGCTCGCCGCGAGCCTGCACGAACAACCGGCGCTGGAGCAGGCGTTGGCCGCCTACGAGGCGGAGCGGCGCCCGGTGGTGGAGTCCACCCAGCGGGCCGCGCAGGCGAGCCTGGAGTGGTTCGAGACGGTGGAGCGGCGCACCGGGCAGGGCGCCGACCGGTTCGTGTTCAACCTGCTCACCCGCAGCCGCCGGGTCACCTACGGCAACCTGCGGGCCCGCGACCCCGGCTTCGTCGACGCGGTGGACGCCGCCGCCGGCGGCCCGCCCGGAGTGCCGCCGATGTTCCGGCCGCTGAAGCTCGGCGCCCTGGAGCTGCGCAACCGCGTCGTGGTGCCCCCGCTCGCCACCTTCACCTCCACCGACACCCTGCCCAGCGGCTTCGACCGGGCCCAGCTGACCGCGCACGCGCTCGGCGGCGCCGGGCTGGTCCTCGCCGGGATGGCCGCCGTCAGCCCCGGGGGCCGGGCCACCGACCGCTGCCCGGGGCTGTGGAACGACCGCCAGGAGACGGCCTGGCGCGAACTCGTCGACGCCGTCCGCGCGGTGAGCGACACCCCGGTCGGCCTCCAGCTGACCCACGCCGGCCGCCGGGGCGCCACCGCCGCACCCGGCCCGGACGGGATCGGGCGCCCGCTCGCCGACGGCTGGCCGCTGCTCGCCGCCTCCCCGCTCCCCTGGGGCCCCGACAGCCCTGCCCCGCACGCGGCCACCGCCACCCAACTGGCCACCGTGGTCGCGGACTTCGCCGAGGCGGCGGAACGCGCGGCGCGGGCCGGCTTCGACGCGCTGGAGCTGCAGTTCGGCCACGGCCACCTGGTCTCCGGCTTCCTCTCACCGCTGACCAACCACCGCACCGACCGCTACGGCGGCCGGCTCGCGCACCGGCTGCGGCTGCCGCTGGAGGTGCTGGCGGCCGTCCGCGCGCTCTGGCCGGCCGGGCGGCCGCTGCTGGTGCGGATCTCGGCCTGCGACTGGGCGCCCGGCGGCACCACCGCACCGGAGGCCGTCACGATCGGCCGCGCGCTGGCCGACGGCGGGGCGGACGCGGTGGACGTGTCCACCGGCGAGGTGGTCGCCCACCAGCGGCCGCCGTACGGCCGCGGCTACCAGACGCCGTTCGCCGAGCTGATCCGCGCCGCCACCGGCCTGCCGACCATCGCGGTCGGCGCGATCTCCGGGCACGACGACGCCAACTCCGTGCTGCTGGCCGGGCGGGCCGACCTGGTCGCGATCGGGCGGGCCCAGCTGTACGACCCGCTCTGGACGCTGCACGCCGCCGCCGAGCAGGGCTACACCGGGCCGGGCGCGCACTGGCCCGGCCCCTGGTCGGCGGGCAGTCGCAGACCGCCCGGCCCGAACGCCGACCGGGTCGCACCGCGCCTGCACCTGCCGGCCGAGCCCACCGCGCCGGTGCACCGCCGCTGGCCGCCGCCCACCCCCGAACCGCGCTGAGCAGCCGAGGAGGAACCATGCCCGACCTGCCCCGCTTCACCGCCGCGGCCGTCCAGGCCGCCCCCGTCTACCTGGACCCGGCCGCCACCGTCGACAAGGCCGTCGCCCTGATCCACGAGGCGGCCGGCCACGGCGCCGCCCTGGTGGTCTTCCCCGAGGTCTTCGTCCCCGGCTACCCGTACTGGAACTGGACGATGAACCCGGTGCAGGGCTCGCCCTGGTACGAGCGCCTCTACCGCGCCGCCGTCGACGTCCCCGGCCCGTACGTGGACACGCTGCGCGCCGCCGCCCGGCAGGCCGGCGTGGTACTGGTGATCGGCGTCAACGAACGCGGCCGGCACAGCCTCGGGGTGCTCTACAACACCCTGCTGATCATCGGCGCGGACGGTGAACTCCTCGATGTGCACCGCAAGTTGGTGCCGACCTGGGCCGAGAAGCTGACCTGGACGCCCGGCGACGGCAGCTCCCTGCGGGTGCACCGCACGGCCGTCGGCCCGCTCGGCGCGCTGGCCTGCGGCGAGAACACCAACACCCTGGCCCGCTTCACCCTGCTGGCCCAGGGCGAACTCGTCCACGCCGCCAGCTACATCGCCCTGCCGGTGGCCCCCGAGGACTACGACATGGCGGAGGCGATCGCGCTGCGCGCCGCCGCGCACTGCTTCGAGGGCAAGCTGTTCACCGTGGTCTCCTGCTCCACCATCTCGCCCGAGATGGTGGACCTGATCGCCGGTGACGACCACCAGGTGCGCAAGCAACTCGCCCGCCCGCGCAGCGCGTTGTCCGGAATCTTCGGCCCCGACGGACGCCCGGTGGGCGAGCCGCTGGTGGACGAGGAGGGCATCGTCTACGCCGAGATCGACCTCGGCCGGTGCATCCAGCCCAAGCAGATGCACGACATCGTCGGCCACTACAACCGCTTCGACGTCTTCCGGCTGCACGTGGACAACCGCCCGCTGCGGCCGCTGGTGTTCCCGGAGGAGCAGGCATGACCAGCCACGACGACACGACCGACCGCCACGGCACCACCGACCCCCACGGCGCCACCGACCAGGAACACACGGCCGGCCACGACGACGACCAGCTCGGCCGCGCCAGGGTCACCGACAGCCCCGAACTCACCGCCTACTACGAGGAACTGGCCGAACACGAGGCCGGCGCCCTGTGGACGGTGGCGAACGAGATCGAGCCCTGGTACCCGCAGCCGAAGTCGGTGCCGGTGCTCTGGCGCTACGCCGACCTGCGCCCGCTGGTCCGCAAGGCGCTGCCACTGGTCAAGGCCGACGACGCCGGCCGCCGGGTGGTGATGCTGGTCAACCCCGGGCGCCGCGAACTGAGCGCCGCCGTCGGCCTGCTGTACACCGGCCTCCAGATCATGGGCCCCGGTGAGGCGATGACCGCGCACCGCCACCAGGCCGCCGCCCTGCGCTTCGTCCACGAGGGCACCGGCGCCTGGACGGTCGTGGACGGCCAGAAGCTCAAGGTCGGCCCGCGCGACTTCGCCATCACGCCCAACAACTCCTGGCACGAGCACGGAAACGAGTCCGACGACGCCCCGGTGATCTGGCAGGACGGCCTGGACATCCCGCTGGTCAACATGCTCGACGCGAACTTCTACGAGGTCCACCCGGAGCTGTACCAGCGGCCCGGCCCGGTGGTGAACTCCTCGCTGCTGAGCTACGGCGGCAACCTCCTCCCGTACGGCGTCGAGACCTGGAGCAGGCCCTACTCCCCCCTGCTCGGCTGGCCCTGGGAGCCCAGCTACCACGCGCTGCGCCAACTCGCCCGCGCCACCGACGGATCGCCGTACGACGGCGTCATCATGGAGTACACCAACCCGGTCACCGGCGGCCCGGTGATGCCGACCATGGCCGCCCACCTGCAACTGCTGCGCCCCGGCCAGGCCACCCGCGCCCACCGCCACACCGGCTCGGTGGTCTACACGGCGGCCAAGGGGTGGGGCGTCTCGGTGATCGCCGGGCGGCGCTTCGAGTGGCAGCAGGGCGACGTCTTCGTCGTCCCGTCCTGGGCCTGGCACGAGCACGTGAACCTCGACCCCGGCGAGGACGCCTGCCTGTTCTCCTTCAACGACTTCCCGGTGATGCACTCGCTCGGCCTCTACCGCGAGGAGGCATACCCGGAGCACGACGGGCACCAGGGCCCGGCCTGACCCGCAGGACACACGCCGGCCCATCACCGCCCGGTACCCCCAAGGAGCCCCGACCATGCACCTGTTGACCTACTGCACGGACGGCGACGAGACCCCGCGCCTCGGCGCCCGGCTCGGCGACCAGGTCGCCGACCTGACCGCCCTCGCCACCGCCGCCGGTGCCCGGCTGCCCGACGGCCTGCTCGGCCTGGTCCGGGCCGGCGAGGCCGCGCTGACCACCGCCCGCACGCTGCTGGCCCAAGCCGGTCCCGGCCACCCCGCCGTCCGCCCGCTCGCCGAGGTGTCGCTGCGCGCGCCCCTGCGGCCCGGCAAGATCGTCGGCGTCGGCCTCAACTACGTGGAGCACGTCGCCGAATCGCACCGCACCCTGGACACCGAACGCGAACTGCCCGACCGGCCCGTGCTGTTCAGCAAGCCCGCGACCGCCGTCACCGGCCCGGGCCAGCCCATCCGGCACAACGCCGACCTGACCAAGCAGCTCGACTGGGAGTGCGAACTCGCCGTGGTGATCGGCGAACCGGCCTTCCGGGTGGCCGAGCAGGACGCCTGGCGGCACGTCTTCGGCTACAGCATCGTCAACGACGTCAGCGCCCGCGACCAGCGCCGCTCCGGGCAGTGGTTCTTCTCCAAAGGGCAGGACAGCTACGCGCCGTTCGGCCCGGTCGTGGTCACCGTCGACGAGATCCCCGACCCGCAGGACCTCGACCTCTCGCTCAGGGTCAACGGCGAGCTGCGGCAGGACTCCAACACCCGCCACATGCTGTTCGGCATCGCCCGCCTGATCGCCGACATCTCCTCCGGCGTCACCCTCGAACCGGGCGACGTGATCGCCACCGGCTCCCCGTCCGGCGTCGGCGCCGGCCTGGTGCCGCCGCAGTTCCTCCAGCCCGGCGACCTGGTCGAGGCCACCATCGAGCGGATCGGCACCCTCGCCAACCCGGTGGTCGACGCCCGCTGAGCGGAGCACCCCACCCCGGCCAGCTCCCGAGAGGAGCCCCAGCACCCCATGACCACCTACCGGATCGGCCAGATCGTCCCCAGCTCCAACGTCACCATGGAGACCGAGGTCCCCGCCCTGCTGCGGGCCCGCGAGGCGGTCGCGCCCGAGCGGTTCACCTTCCACTCCAGCCGGATGCGGATGACCAGGGTCACCCCCGAGCAACTGCGCGCCATGGACGCCGAGTCCGACCGCTGCGCGGCCGAACTCTCCGACGCCCGGGTCGACGTGCTCGGCTACGCCTGCCTGGTCGCCGTGATGGCCACCGGCCCCGGCTACCACCGCGAGGCCGAACAGCGCCTGCACCGGCGCACCGCCGAGAACGGCGCCCCCGCCCCCGTGGTCACCAGCGCGGGCGCCCTGGTGACCGGCCTGCACACGCTCGGCGCCAAGAAGGTCGCCCTCGTCACCCCGTACCTGCGGCCGCTGGCCCGGACCGTGGTCGACTACCTGGCCCACGAGGGCATCGAGGTGCTCGACTACGCGGCCCTGGAGATCCCCGACAACCTCGACGTGGCCGCCCACGATCCGGCGCGGCTCCCCGCCATCGCCCGGCGCCTCGCCCACGCCGAGGCCGATGCGGTGGTGCTCTCGGCCTGCGTGCAGCTGCCCTCGCTGTCCGCCGTCGAGGAAGCCGAGCAGCAGCTCGGCAAGCCGGTCGTCTCGGCGGCGATCTGCACCACCCACCAACTGCTGCGCGCCCTCGGCCTGCCGGCCGTCGCCCCCGGCGCCGGGCACCTGCTCTCCGGCGCCTACGCCCACGCCTGACGCGGAGCTCCCACCGCTATGATCACCACGAGCTGCCGGGGAGGAGGCGCACCATGTCGGAGAGCACGCCCCGGCCCAGCTCCCTCATCCACACCGTGTACGGCGAGTTCGTGCGCCGCCTCGGCGGCTGGATCTCGATCGCCGACCTGATCGCGCTGATGGCCGAACTCGACGTCGACGGCCCGGCGGTGCGCTCGGCCATCTCCCGGCTGAAGAAGGCCGGCACCCTGTTCCAGGAGCGCCGCGACGGCACCGGCTACCGGCTCGCCCCGGCGATGGGCCCGGTCTTCGAGGAGGGCGACCGCCGGATCTTCCACAGCCTGGAGCCCGCCGAACTCGCCGACGGCTGGGTGGTCGCGGTCTTCTCGGTGCCCGAGTCCGAGCGCGCCCACCGCCACCAGCTGCGCTCCCGGCTGAGCTGGCTCGGCTTCGGCAACGCCGCCCCCGGCGTCTGGCTGGCGCCCGCCCGGCTGCTGCCGGACGCCCGGCGGCTGCTGGAGCGCCTCGGGCTGAGCGCCTACGTGCACCTGTTCCTGTCCGCCGAGTACGCGGGCTTCGCCGAACTGCGCACCGCGGTGGCCGGCTGGTGGGACTTCCCCGCGATCGAGGCGCAGTACGCGGCCTTCGACGACGCCTGGCGCCCGGTCGCCGCCGAACTGCGCGGCCGGCCGCGGGTCGACCCGGTCGAGGCGTTCCGCGACTACGTCCCGATGCTCACCCAGTGGCGCCGGCTGCCCTACCTGGACCCGGGCCTGCCCGAGCCGCTGCTGCCCGCCGACTGGAACGCCGTCGCCGCGCGGGCCGTCTTCACCGAGCTGCACGCGCTGCTCGCCGAGCCCAGCCTGCGGCACGTCGAGCAGGTCACCGGCCTGCCGGCCGGCGCCCCACCCCACCAGGAGCCGCGATGACCGACCCCGCCCCCGCCGACCTCCTCGTCCGCGCCGCCGCCGTCCACACCCTCGTCCCCGGCCGGCCGCCGCAGCGGGCGATCGCCGTCACCGGGGCACGGATCACCGCCCTGTCCGCCGACCCGCACGGCCTGGACGACCTGATCGGACCGGACACCGAGGTCCTGGACGCCCCCGCCGCCACGGTGCTGCCCGCCTTCGACGACACCCACACCCACCTGATCCTGGCCGGCCACAGCGTCCACGGCGTCCCCGTCCACCGGGCCCGCGACCTCGCCGCCTTCCTCGGCCTGATCCGCGAACGCGCCGCCCGCACCCCGCCCGGCCAGTGGATCCACACCACCGTCAACTGGCAGGAGGTGCTGCTCGCCGAGCAGCGGCTGCCCACCACCGCGGAACTGGACGAGGCCACCGCCGACCACCCCGTCCTGGTCCGCCGCGGCGCCTACAACATGGTGCTCAACTCGGCCGCGCTGCGCCTCGCCGGCATCACCGACGACACCCCCGACCCGCCCGGCGGCCTGCTCGAACGCGACGACCGGGGGCGGCTCACCGGGCGGCTGGTCAACAAGGCGGTCGAACTGGTCGAGCGGGTGCTGCCGCGCCCCGCGCTCGCCGAACGGGTGGCCGGCCTGCGCGCCGCCTCCGCCGACTACGCCGCCACCGGCATCGGCACCGTCCGCGACTGCCTCGTCCCGGTCGAGGACCTCGACGTGCTGCTCGCGGCCCGGGCGGCCGGCGCGCTCGCCGTCCGGGTCCGGGCGCTGGTCTCCGGCTTCGCCGCCCGCACCCCCGAGCAGGTCGACGAGCTGCTGGACCGGATGGACGCCTGGCGCGCCGCCGGCGAGGACGACGACCTGCTGCGGCTGTGGGGGGTGAAGTTCGGCATCGACGGCGGCTTCGAGGCCGGCGCGCTGGAGGAGCCGTACCAAGGCCGGCCCTGCTACCACGGCCGGCTGCTCTGGGAGCCGAAGGAACTGGTCGCGGCCGTCGACCGGGTGGTCGGGCGCGGCTGGCGGGTCGGCGTGCACGCCTGGGGCGACCGCGGCCTGCGCACCCTGCTGGACGTCTTCGAGGAGGTACTCGACCAGCGCCCCGGCCTGCCGCCCGGCACGCTGGTGGTCGAGCACGGCGGGCTGGCCCGGGCCGACCAGCGGGCCCGGGCGATCGCGCTCGGCATCCCCGTCACCGTGCAGCATCCGCTGCTGCACGACGGCGCGCTCGCCCAGCAGCGGGCCTGGGGCGAGGAGCGCACCGCCGGGATCTTCCCGCTGCGCGAATGGCTCGACGAGGGCGCGCTGCTGGCCGCCGGCTCGGACTTCCCGGTCGGCCCGTACGGCGCGATGGTGTCGGTGTGGGGCATGACGACCCGCCGGACCACCGCCGGGGTGGTCGGGCCCGAGCACGCCGTCGACCGGGCCGAGGCGGTCGCGCTGCACACCGTCCACGCGGCCCGGCTGATGGGCGAGAGCGCCGAACGCGGCAGCCTGCGGCCGGGGGCGCTGGCCGATCTGACGGTGTGGCCGGTCGATCCGCTGAGCTGCCCGGTCGACGTGCTGCGCGAGCTGCGGCCCGAGCGCACGGTCGTCGGCGGGCGGACCGTCCACCCCGCTCCCGCGTGACGGTCCACCACCACCGCGCACCGGGTCCAGCAGCACGAGCCGGACCCGGTGGTGGATCGCCATGGCGGCAGGGTAGTGCCCGGGGCGTGGCACCACCCTGCCGCCGAAACGTTCGACCGCCGAGACGTTCGACCGCCGGGGCCGTCAGCCCCCGACGTAGGCCGCGAGGTGCTCGCCGGTGAGGGTGGAGCGGGCGGCGATCAGGTCGGCGGGCGTGCCCTCGAAGACGATCCGGCCGCCGTCGTGGCCGGCGCCCGGGCCGAGGTCGATGATCCAGTCGGCGTGCGCCATCACCGCCTGGTGGTGCTCGATGACGATGACCGACTTGCCGGAGTCCACCAGCCGGTCGAGCAGCCCGAGCAACTGCTCGACGTCGGCGAGGTGCAGGCCGGTGGTCGGCTCGTCGAGGACGTAGACGCCGCCTTTCTCGGCCATGTGGGTGGCCAGCTTGAGCCGCTGCCGCTCGCCGCCGGACAGCGTGGTGAGCGGCTGGCCGAGGCTGAGGTAGCCGAGCCCGACGTCGGCGAGGTTGGCGAGGATGCGGTGCGCGGCCGGGATGCGCGCCTCGCCGGTGCCGAAGAACTCCTCGGCCTCGGTCACCGGCATCGCGAGCACCTCGCTGATGTCACGGCCGCCGAGGTGGTACTCCAGCACCGAGGCGTCGTAGCGCTTGCCCTCGCACTCCTCGCAGGTGCTGGCCACGCCGGCCATCATCGCCAGGTCGGTGAAGACCACCCCGGCGCCGTTGCAGTTGGGGCAGGCGCCTTCGGAGTTGGCGCTGAACAGGGCCGGCTTGACGCCGTTGGCCTTCGCGAAGGCCTTGCGGATCGGCTCCAACAACCCGGTGTACGTCGCCGGGTTGCTGCGCCGGGAGCCGCGGATGGCGCCCTGGTCGACGGACACCACGCCCGCGCCCCCCGGAATCGAACCGTGCACCAGCGAGCTCTTCCCGGAGCCGGCGACGCCGGTGATCACGGTCAGCACCCCGAGCGGGATGTCGACGTCGACGTCGCGCAGGTTGTTCGCCGTCGCGCCGCGGATCTCCAGGGTGCCGTTCGGCTCGCGCACCGCCTTGCGGACGGCGGCCCGGTCGTCGAAGTGGCGGCCGGTGACGGTGCCGCTGGACCGCAGCCCCTCGACGGTGCCCTCGAAGCAGACCGAGCCGCCCGCCGTCCCGGCGCCGGGGCCGAGGTCGACGACGTGGTCGGCGATCGCGATGGTCTCCGGCTTGTGCTCCACGACCAGCACCGTGTTGCCCTTGTCCCGCAGCCGCAGCAGGAGTTCGTTCATCCGCTGGATGTCGTGCGGGTGCAGGCCGGTGGTGGGCTCGTCGAAGACGTACGTGACGTCGGTGAGCGCCGAGCCGAGGTGCCGGATCATCTTGACCCGCTGCGCCTCGCCGCCGGACAGCGTGCCGGAGGGCCGGTCGAGCGAGAGGTAGCCCAGCCCGATCTCCACGAACGAGTCGAGGGTGTGCCGCAGGGTCCCGAGCAGCGGCGCCACGGCCGGCTCGTCGAGGTCGCGGACCCAGGCGGCCAGGTCGCTGATCTGCATCGCGCAGGCGTCGGCGATGCTGGTCCCGCCGATCAGCGACGACCGGGCCGCCTCGCTGAGCCGGGTGCCCCCGCAGTCGGGGCAGGCGGTGAAGGTGACCGCCCGGTCGACGAACGCCCGGATGTGCGGCTGCAGCGCGTCCCGGTCCTTGGTGAGCATCGACTTCTGGATCTTCGGGATCAGCCCCTCGTAGGTGAGGTTGACCCCGTTGACCTTGACCTTGGTCGGCTCGCGGTGGAGGAAGTCCTGCATCTCCTTCTTGGTGTACTTGCGGATCGGCTTGTCCGGGTCGAGGAAGCCCGAGTTCGCGTAGATCCCCACCGTCCACCAGCTGTCGGTCTTCCAGCCGGGGATGGTGATCGCGCCCTCGGAGATCGACTTGGTGTCGTCGAAGAGCTGGGTGAGGTCGATGTCGGACACGCTGCCGCGGCCCTCGCAACGCGGACACATGCCGCCGGTGATGCTGAAGCTGCGCCGCTCCTTGACGGTCTTCCCGCCGCGTTCGACGGTGACGGCGCCCGCCCCGCTGATCGAGGGGACGTTGAAGGAGAACGCCTTGGGCGAGCCGATGTGCGGCTGCCCGAGCCGGCTGAAGAGGATCCGCAGCATCGCGTTGGCGTCGGTGGCGGTGCCGACCGTGGAGCGGGGGTCGGCGCCCATCCGCTGCTGGTCGACGATGATCGCGGTGGTCAGCCCCTCCAGCACGTCGACCTCGGGCCGCGCCTGGGTCGGCATGAAGCCCTGGACGAAGGCGCTGTAGGTCTCGTTGATCAGCCGCTGCGACTCGGCGGCGATCGTGTCGAACACCAGGGAGCTCTTGCCGGAGCCGGAGACGCCGGTGAACACCGTCAGCCGCCGCTTCGGGAGCTCGACGCTGACGTCCTTGAGGTTGTTCTCGCGCGCGCCGTGCACGCGGATCAGGTCGTGACTGTCGGCACCGGGTGCCGCCGGCGGCTGCGCGGCCGTCCTCGTGGGCTTGCTCATCGTCTTCCCCATCTGTGCGGCGGAGCCGCCGTCGCGGTGGATGATCGCCGGCCGCCGCACCCGGGAGGGGAGCCCCGTCCACCGGTGCCGGCCAGGCATGGCGGAAGCCTAACCGCCGCCCCGGAGACGGCCCGGCCGGTGGGCCCGCGGATCGGCGTCCGGTACCGGCCGCACGGCGTGGCACGACCGCCGGGGCGGCCGGACGGGGGGAGCCCGCCCGACCGCCCCGGCCGGCGTCAGTCCTTCACCGCCCCGGCCGACGTCAGTCCTTCACCGCGCCCGCCAGCCCGGACACCAGCTTGCGCTGGACCGCGATGAAGAAGATCAGCACCGGCACCGTCATCAGCGTCGACGCCGCCATGATGCCGCCCCAGTCGTTCTCGTCCGGCTTGAAGAAGACCAGCAGCGCGGACGGCAGGGTCTGGTTCTGGGTGGCGCTGATGATGAAGGTCTTCGCGAAGACGAAGTCGTTCCACGCGGCGATGAAGGAGAACACGCTGGTCGCGGCGAGGCCCGGCGCCACCAGCGGCAGCAGGATCCGCCACAGGATGCGGGTGCGGCTGGCGCCGTCGATCTGCGCGGCCTCCTCGATCGACACCGGGACGGCCGCGACGAAGCCGCGCATCATCCAGATGCCGAACGGCAGCGAGAACGCCAGCTGCACCAGGATCAGCGAGGCGAGGGTGTTCAGCCCGATGCCCGGCGCGAACCGGCCGGCGTCGCGGAACATGAAGAACAGCGGGATGGTGAGTGCCTCGACCGGGATCATCTGGGCGATCAGGAACATCACCATGATGGTGGTGCGGAACCTGAACCGGAACCTGGTCACCGCCACCGCCGCCAGGAACACCACGACGGCCGAGAGCACCACCACCGACACCGCGATCACCAGGCTGTTCACGAAGTACCGGCCGAAGCCGTCCACGCTGAGCACCTGGCGGAAGCTCTCCAGCGTGGGGTGGGCCGTCCACGGCTTCGGGTCCAGCGACCGCACCTCACCCTTGGGCTTGAACGCGGACAGCACCATCCAGAAGATCGGGAAGGCGGTGACCACGGCCAGCACGATCGCGCCGGTGTTGGCGGCGAACCGCCAACGGCCGCGGGTGTTGCGGGTGTTGCGGCTCCGGGTATTGCGGCTCCGGGTGGTGCCGGTTCCGCCGGTGCCGGTCCGGGAGTCCCGGACGGGGTTCAGGGCGCTCACAGTTCGTTCCCCGTCCGTCGCAGGGTGCGGATGTAGAGGACCGTCGGGATCACCAGGATCAACAGCATGATCACGCCGATCGCCGCGCCGAGCCCGTACTGCGAGGAGGCGAACGCCTTCTGGTACGCGTACACGTTGAGCACCAGGTTCTGGCCGGCGATGCCGCCGCCCTCGGTCATCACGTAGATCTGGGTGAAGACCTTGAAGTCCCAGATCACCGACTGGATCACCACGATGGTCAGGATCGGCCGCAGCATCGGCGCGGTGATCCGGCGGAAGGTCGTCCAGGTGTTGGCGCCGTCCAGGGCGGCGGCCTCCATGATCTCCTCCGGGATCGCCCGGATCCCCGCGTAGAGGGTGACCATCACGAAGGGGAAGGAGTGCCACACCACGACGGCGCCGACGATCAGGAACGCCGTCCACTTGTCGTAGAACCAGTTGAACTCGTGGAAGCCGGTGAGCCCGAGCTTCACCAGCGTGTGGTTGACCAGGCCGAGGTTGGTGTCGAACAGGAAGCTCCACACCGTCGAACCGGTCATCGCCGGCGCCGCCCAGGCCGCCATCGCGGCGGTGGTCAGCACCAGCCTGGGCCACCGCCCGACCTTGGTCAGCAGGACGGCGAGGGTCGCGCCGACGGCCAGGGTGGCGACCACGCAGAACGCGGCGAAGCCGACCGTCTGCAGCAGCACCGACCAGAACTGGCCGTCGCTCAGGATCTTCGAGTAGTTGCCGAAGCCGACGAAGGAGGTCGGGGCGCCCCCCGAGGCCTGGGCCTGCCCGAAGTCCAGCACGGACAGCAGGCCCAGCTGGTAGATCGGGTAGGCGACCAGCGGGATCAGGATGACCGCGGCCGGCAGGAGCAGCAGCAGCGGGGGCCGGCGGCGCCGGCCGCCCGAGGGTGCGGCCGGCGCCGTGCCCCCACGGCGCCCGCGCGGGGAAGGCGGCGCCGTCGGGGCGGTCGTGGTGGATGCGGACACGTGCGGGACCTGCTCTCTTCCGCGGACCAGGAGGTCGGTGCGGGACCAGGAGGTGGTACGGGACCAGAGGTTGGGGGTGGGGCCGGGGGTCGGAGGCGGGTGGGCAGCCGCCGTCAGTGCGCGGCGAAGGCCGAGGTGATCTGGTTCGCGGCGTCGCCCGAGGCCTTCGCCACGTCCGCCTTGCCGGTGACCACCTGCTGCAGCATGGTCGGGATCACCGCCTGGGCGTCGATCTGCGCCCACGCCTGGTCGAGCGGGACGAACCTGGTGCCGGCCGCGATGGTGTCGGTGAACGGCTTCAGGAAGGCGTCCTTGGCGGCGACCTTGCCGCTGACGGACTTGAGCGTCGGCAGGTTGCCCATCGCGTCGTACATCTGCTCCTGGTACGCCGGGCCCGCCAGCAGTTCGGCGAATTCGAGGGCGAGCGTGCGGTGCTTGGCCGCCTTCATCACGCCGAGGTTGTTGCCGCCCGCGAACGCCGGGGCGATCGAGCCGGCCTTCTCCCCGGGCAGCGGCACCACGCCGTACTTGCCCTTCACCGGGCCCCCGTCGACCTTGCTGCGGCTGGAGTTGGGCAGGATCGCCATCGCCGACTTGCCGGCCGCGAACAGGTCGACGGTCTTGCCGCCGGTGAGGTCGGCGCACTGCTGGGCGGGGCAGCCGTCGGCGCCGAAGAGATCGGTGTAGCGCTTGATCCCGGCCTGCGAGGCGGGCGAGTTGATGGCCGCCTTGTACGCGGAGCCGTCCTTGGCGGCGATGTCGCCGCCCGCGTCCCAGACGAACGGCAGCGCCCCGAAGGTGTACTTGCCGCCGACGGCGATGCCGAAGGTGTCGGGGTGCGCTGCGTGGATCTTCTGGGTGGCGGTGACCAGTTCGGCGTACGAGGTCGGCGGGGTCAGCCCGGCCTCGGTGAACAGGTCGCTGCGGTAGTAGAGCGCGCGCACGGCGACCCACCAGGGCAGGCCGTACGTCTTGCCGTCCACCACGGCGGTCTTGACGATCGCCGGGTCGAGGTCGCCCTTGTCCTGCCACTTGTCGAGGTCGGCGCCGATCTCGGCGAGGCCGCCGGCCGCGACGTAGCCGGGGAGGTCGGTGTTGCCGAACTCGACCAGGTCCGGGGCGCTGCCCGGGTCGTTGAAGGCGCCCTTCATCTTGGCCGCGCGGGCGGAGGCGTCGGTGTCGATGTAGCTGACCTTGACGGTGACGCCCTGGTGGGAGGCCTGGAACTCGCTCACCGCCTTGCCGACCACGGCCTCCTTGGCCGCGTTGCCCGCCTCGTTGTACAGCCAGACCTGGAGGGTGCCGGTCCGGTCGTCGGCGGCCTTGTCGCCGGCCGGCGCGGCGGTGCCCGGCGCGCAGGCGGTCGCGGCGAGGCAGCTGGCGGCGAGCACGGCGGCCGCGGCAGTCCGTCTGATGAGTCGCATGGGTGGAGAACCTCCCCTCCCGACAGTTGCCGCCGAGACGTGCGCCGCTGGGGACGGGTACGTCGAAGCAGGCCCTGACCGGGGCCGATGGTGGGTGTGGGTGGAGGACGGCCCGGACGCGTTGGGGGGCGTCCCGGGCAGGCCGGTACGGGGGTGCGGCAGGGCGGACCGTTCGGGTGGGGCGGCGTCGCCTGCTCGATGGCAGGGACGTTAAGCGCGGGCGATCGGCGCCAACAAGAGGGGGTTCGGGAAGTTTTGCACTGCACAACGTTGTGTCGAAGAAGCGGCGTTGCGAACGCGAACGGGTACCTTCTGACAACCGCCGCCGTCGAGCGGGGGAACACCGGCAGAACGCGGCAGCAGTACATGGCAGCAGCACTCGACAGCGGAACGAGACAGGGGACGGACCACCCATGACGGAGACGGGGCCCGACGCGGAGACCGAGCGGCCCGCGGGCACGGCGGCCGACAGACCCACCGGCGCGGCGGCCGACAGACCCACCGGCGCGGCGGCCGACAGACCCACCGGCGCGGCGGCCGAACGGCCCTCGGGCGCGGCCGCCGGGCGCAAACCCGCGACCGAACGCAACCAGTCGTCCTCGCTGCGCCGCGCGCTCGCCGTCCTCGGCCACGTCCGCGACCACAGCGACGGGCGCGGCGTCCCGCTCGCCCAGCTCGCCGAAGCGCTCGGCCTCAACAAGAGCACCGTGCTGCGGCTCGCGGGCCCGCTGCTCGACGAGCACCTCCTCGACCGCGACCGCGAGACCGGCTGGTTCCGGCTCGGCCACGGCTCACTGCGCCTCGGCCAGGCCTACCTCTCCACCCTCGACCTGCGCAGCGTCGCCGCCGAACACCTGCGCCGGCTCCAGCGCGAGGCCGGCGAGACCGTCCACCTGACCGTCTGGCAGGCCCCCGGAATCGTCTACCTGGACAAGGTCGAGGACGAGACCAACGTCCGCATGGCCTCCCGCGTCGGCAGCCGGGCCCCCGCCTACTGCACCGCCACCGGAAAGGCCATCCTCGCCTGGCTGCCCGACGAGGCCGTCACCGAGGTCGTCGCCGCGGGCCTGCGCCCGGTCACCGCCTGGACCATCTCCGACGAGACCCGGCTGCGCGCCGACCTCTCCCGGATCCGCGCCCGCGGCTACTCCATCGACGACCGCGAGAACGAACCCGAGGTCCGCTGCGTCGCCGCACCGATCTTCGACCACGCCGGCGAGGTCACCGCCGCCCTGTCGGTCTCCGGCCTGACCTCCCGCATGACTGCCGCCCGCGTCCGCGCCCTCGGCCCCGTCGTCGCCCAGGCCGGACTGCGGATCTCCCGCGAACTCGGCTCCGACCGCCAACCGTCCTGAATCACCGGCGGAACTCGCCCGCCTCACCAAGTCCTGACCGCGCACCGAAACAGCCCGAAAAAGCGAATGAGGCCCGGCGCCTTTTGAAAGGCACCGGACCTCGTCCGACAATTGGAGCGCCAGGCCCGGATCGCACGGACTCTTCCTACTGAAAGTAGGACGTGCTCTGGTAGCACCACTGACGCCTGACGAGGAATCATCTCCCTCGCGACACCCAGAACAATACCAGCCCCACACCCACACACCGAACCCCGGCCAACCCCCACCCCAAAAGCAAACAAGGCCCGGCGCCTTTTGAAAGGCACCGGACCTCGTCCGACAATTGGAGCGCCAGGCCCGGATCGCACGGACTCTTCCTACTGAAAGTAGGACGTGCTCTGGTAGCACCACTGACGCCTGACGAGGAAT
>NZ_JBHXML010000083.1:35162-45344 GCF_042720345.1 Kitasatospora sp. NPDC058478
CGCCAGGCCCGGATCGCACGGACTCTTCCTACTGAAAGTAGGACGTGCTCTGGTAGCACCACTGACGCCTGACGAGGAATCATCTCCCTCGCGACGAGAAGTACAGTACCAGCTCCGTGATCAGGCACCGAACCGGAGGCGAACCCCGCATGACGAGCGCTCAACCCGAGGCCATCCCGTACGCCGACGGGCGGCTGATGGACGTGCACCGCCCGCCCGTCGGCACCGTCGGGCCCGCGCCCGTCGTACTGCTGTGGCACGGCCGGGGCCCTGACGAGCGCGACGTGCTGCGGCCGCTCGCCCGGGAGGCCGCCGGGCTCGGCCTGCTGGTGCTCGTCCCGGACTGGCGCTCCGACCTGCCGGACGGCGGCCGCGCCGAACTGCTCGCCTCGCTCGCCCACGCCCGCCACACCGCCGCCGCGTACGGCGGGGACCCGGACCGCCTGGTCCTGGCCGGCTGGTCACTGGGCGGCCGGGAGGCCATAGCCGTGGCCACTCACCCGGACACCCCCGCCGAGCAGCGTCCCATCGCCGCCGTCGGCATCGCCTCCAGCTACGCCCGCCCGGCGATCACCACCGGGGACGCCCCCCTCGACCTGCTGGCCGATCAGCCCTCCCCCGTCCCGCTCTGGCTGGTCCACGGCACGGAGGACGGGGTGCTGGACATCGAGCACACCCGGCAACTGAGCGCTGCTCTGACAAAGCAGATGTCGGCGGTACGGGTTCTCGAATCCGCCACCGACCACGCGGGCGTCGTCATGACCGTGTACGACGCCGGCGCCGACCGCTGCCTCCCCACCACCGCCGAAGCCGTGCTGCGCGCCGGCCGCCGGACCGCCGCCGTCCTCGCCGAGGCGGCCGGGCTGTCGTAGGCGGGCGGCGCCGCGGCGGGCGCGGCCTACTGCCCCCCGACGAGGGAGCGCAGGCCGTGGCCGCGTTCCATGGCCTCCAGGTCGCGCTGCAGCGGCGGCCGGGGGACGGCCAGGACGGGGCAGCTCGCGTGCCGGACGCAGTAGGCGGCGACGGAGGGGCGCAGCGCGCGGGAGAGGCAGCCGCGGCTGCTGCCGGCACCGAGGACGAGCAGGTCGTCGGGGTGGTCGGCGAAGCGGACCAGGGTGTGTCCGGTGTCGCCGCGGACGGCCTGGCAGCGCAGCCGGACTCCGGCGTAGCGGCCGGCGAAGGCCTCGTCGAGGGCTTGCCGGAGCCGGGCGACGGCGGCGTCGCGGCCGGCGGTGATGGCGGCCGGGCAGGGTGTGCGGCGGTAGCCGATCTCTTCGCCGGGTGAGGTCCAGCAGAGGAGGGCGAGGACCTCGGCGTCGGTGCGGTGCGCTTCGGCGACGGCGTGGTGGAGGGCGGCGAGGCTGCCGAGCGAGCCGCTGACGCCGACGACGATCCGGCCCGCGCGGTCGGCCCGCTCCGCTGCCTCGTCCGCGCCGGATATCTCGCTGTCCGCCATGGTTCGCCCCGCCTCTCGGTCCGTACCGCCGTGCCGTGCTGTCGTCCTCCAGCAAAGCGGGCCGGCACCGCACCTCCGGCGCCCGTTGACACGCCTCTGACGCGCGCGCGGGTGTTCCGTACGTGTCCCTGATGCTCCGGGGCCGCTACGGCGTGGAGCAGCTCGCCTACGCCCCGGGTGGTTCGGCTTCCCAGAGGTCGGCGAACATCCGGTCGAGGTGTTCCTCGCCGATCGGGGGGACGGGCAGCGGGTGGATGGCCTGGGCGCGGAAGCCGTCGAGGAGCAGGGCGAGGTAGCGGCGCCAGAGGTCGGGGCGCAGGTCGGTGGTGGCGGGCAGGGCGCGGCAGAGCGGGCCGAGCAGGAAGAGCAGGTCCATGGCGACCACGTCGCGCCGCATGGTGCCCTGGTCCTGGGCGCGGGCGATGAGGGCGCCGACGGTGGCGGCGTTCCGGCGGCTGATCTCGATCATGCCGGGGATGGTGGGGATGGCCTGGGTGACCAGGTCGTTGATGCCCCGGTCCGCGGCGACGAGTTCGAAGATGCGCTCGAAGTAGCGTTCGAGGGCGGTCCAGGCGTCCGCGGCGGCGAGGGCTTCCTCACCGGCCCCGGCCAGGCCGACGGCGGCGTCGGCGAACACCTCGCCGATCAGCGCCTCACGGGTCGGGAAGTGGCGGTAGAGGGTGGCGTTGCCGACGCCGGCCTCCTTGGCGATCTGGTCCAGCGGGACGTCGAGGCCGTGCCGGGAGAACATGCCGCGGGCGGCGGCGAGCAGCAGATCGCGGTTGCGCTGGGCGTCGCGCCGGAGCCGTCCCGGGGGGTTCGCGCTGCTCGGTGCCATGTCCCGACCCTAGCAATCCCGGGGGCGGGCGGTCGGGGGGCGGTCAACTACCCTACGGAGGCGTTGATTCCGCACGGGGTCCGCGGCGGCCCGCGAGGGGCCGCGGTGAGTCGAGGGGGCGGCCATGGCCGAAGTGGTGGAGTTGCGGTACTACCCGGTGAAGGGGTGTGCCGGGGTCGAGGTGGCGCGCGCGGAGCTGACTCCGGCGGGGCTGGCCCACGACCGGGCGTTCATGGTGGTGGACGAGGACGGGGTGTTCCGTTCCCAGCGCCGGGACCGCCTCCTGGCCACGGTCCGCCCGACGGTCGGGGAGGACGGCCGCCGGCTGACCCTTGACGCCCCGGGCGTGGAGCCGGTGACCGTCACCGTGGACACCGAGGGCCCGCGCCGGGCGGTGCAGCTGTTCGGCGCCCCGTTCTTCGGGATCGACCAGGGCGAGGAGGTGGCCGGCTGGCTGTCCGGGGTGCTGGGTGTCCGCAGCCGGCTGGTCCGGGTGCCGCCGGAGCACGACCGGGTGTCCGCCGGGCTGGTACCGGGCACGTCCGGCTACGCCGACAGCTGCGCGGTGCACCTGCTGTCCCGTGCGTCGCTGGAGCGTTTCAACGCGCTGAGCGGCGGACTCCCCATGCCGGTGGACCGGTTCCGCCCGAACGTGGTGGTGGACGGCTGGGACGAACCGCACACCGAGGACCTGACCCGCCGGATCACCGTGGGCGGCGCCGAGTTGGCCTACGCCAAGCTCGCGATCCGCTGCTCGGTGACGCTGGTCGACCAGTCGACGGGCGCCAAGGCCGGTCCGGAGCCGCTGCGGACGCTGGCCGGCTACCGCCGGGCGGCGGGCGGCGGGGTCGCGTTCGGCAGCAAGTTCGCGGTACTGCGGCCCGGCACGCTGCGGGTCGGGGACGAGCTGGTGGTGGACGCCTGGGGGCCGTCCGAGCTCTGAGGCCGGTCGCGGCGGGCCGCCGGGGCGGGGGCCGCCCCTGGCGTTCCTGCGGGCCCGGCGATCTTGCGGGCCCGGCGGCCCCGGCGGATACGCGCGCCGGGGCCGGGAGGGGCGTGGGGCGCGTGTCAGCAGCCCTGGTCGATCAGCGAGAACGTGACGTAGTGGTCACCGGTGTAGTAGTCCTCCTGGGTCGCCTGGCCGGTGATGATCCGGCGGGTGCCGCGGGTCGGGGCACCGGGCGTGATGACGGTGTACTCGTGGTAGTAGCCGTAGGACTGGCCGGGCAGGACGTGCTCCCTGTTCTGGAACACGACGCCGTCCTGGGAGTACGGGAACGGCCCGTCGGTGGCGATCAGGTTGAGGGTGTCGGTCGCCTCGGGCGGGAGGGTGGACAGACACACCGTGCCGCTCACGTCGGCGTGCGCCTCGGTGGCGACGGCGACGGGCGCGAGGGTCATCAGGGCGACGGCGGTGACGGCGGCAGCGCGGGTCTTCCACGCGCGTAGAGTGCGGGTCATGTCCACCAGTGTGACCAGCCACCGACAACTCCGGAAGCCCTGCGACAAACTATTAACCGACGGGTAACTCACCTGCCTGACCAGCGACTTGAGCCGTATCCCGACCCCGGCCCGAACCCCGCCGGAGCCGTCCACGAACCGCCCGGACACCCCATGGGTCGACCGCCGTCGAACTAGCGACCTGACCGCTGTCGGCCTCCTCACAGCTTCCTCACGTTCGCTCCCCGCTCCAGTCGCGCCGCATAGAGTGACGGATCATGTCGGGCCGGAACGACCGCTGACGGGGTGGGCATGAACACGGGGACAACGGACACGGGAACGGGCACGGGCACGGGCACGGGCACGGGAGCGCACCCGAGCCCGAGTGCGGGAACGGGCACGGAAACGGGCGCGCCGCTGACCGCGCGGCAGCTGATCGGACTGCTGGTCGACCCGGGCGCCTTCCAGGGCTGGGACGAGCCGCCGACCGAGCCGCCCGCAGGCCCGCCCGCCGACCCCGGCTACCGCGCCTCGCTCGACCGGGCCCGCGCACGCACCGGTCTCGACGAGGCCGTCCTCACCGGTGCCGGCCTGGTCGGCGGGCGACCGGTGGCGCTGGTCGCCTCCGAGTTCGGCTTCCTCGGCGGCTCGATCGGCGTCGCCACCGCCGAGCGGATCACCCGCGCCGTCGAGCGCGCCACCGCCGAGCGGCTGCCGCTGCTCGCCCTGCCCGTCTCCGGCGGGACGCGCATGCAGGAGGGGTCGGCGGCCTTCCTGTGCATGCTGCGGATCACCGCCGCCGTCCAGGCGCACCGCGCGGCCGGCCTCCCCTATCTCACCTATCTACGGAACCCGACCATGGGCGGGGTCTTCGCCTCCTGGGGCACACTCGGCCAGCTGGTGTTCGCCGAGCCGGGCGCCCGGCTCGGCTTCCTCGGCCCGCGCGTGTACGAGGAGCTGCGCGGCGTGGAACTGCCCCCGGACGTGCAGCGGGCGGAGACGCTCGCCGGGCGCGGTCTGGTGGACGCCGTCGTGCCGCCGCAGGAGCTGCGCGAGCTGGTCCGCCGCACGCTCGCCGTCCTCGCCACCACCGCGCCCGCCCCGGGCAGCGCGGACGCCGGCGGCACCGGCGCCCCCGGCCCCGACCCCGGCCCCGACCCCGACAAGACCGCCGACGAGACCGCCGAACACCCCGACGCCTGGGATTCCGTGCGCCGCACCCGTCGCCCCGACCGCCCGGGCACCCGCGAGCTGCTGCGCCACACCGCCGAGGAACTGGTGCTGCTGGACGCCCCCGGCGGGCGGGACGGCGCGCTGGTCCGCGCCCTCGCCGTCCTCGGGGGTCGGCCGGTGCTGGTGGTCGGCCAGCAGCGGCAGACCCCGGAGCACGAGCGCCCGTTCACCGCCGCCGACCTGCGGGCCGTCCGGCGCACCGCGCGGGTCGCGGAGCAGCTGGGGCTGCCACTGGTCACGGTCGTGGACACGGCCGGGGCCGAACTGTCCGCGCAGGCCGAGCTGGACGGGATCGCGGTCGAGATCGCGCACTGCCTGACCACCCTGCTGGCGCTGCGCACGCCCGTCCTGGCGGTGCTGCTCGGCCAGGGCTCGGGCGGCGGCGCGCTGGCGCTGCTCCCGGCCGACCGGGTGCTCGCCGCCGGGCACGCCTGGCTGGCGCCACTGCCGCCGGAGGGCGCGTCCGCGATCGTCCACCGGGACGGCGGGCACGCCGCCGAGCTGGCCCGCTCCCAGGGCATCGGCGCGGGCCACCTGACGGAGGTCGGGCTGGTGGACGAGGTGGTCGAGGAGCGGCCGGACGCGGCGGACGAGCCGGAGGCGTTCTGCGCACGGCTCGGACGGGCGGTCGGTGCCGCGCTCGGCGGGCTGGCGGCGCTGCCGGAGCCGGACCGCCTCGCGGCGCGGGCCCTGCGTCACCGCCGCCTCGGCGATCTCCGCTGAACGTCGGCGACCGCCGCTGAACCCCCGGTGGGGGCCGTCGATCTCCGCCGCAGCCCGACGGTCTCCCCCGGGCCCCAGCGGGTGTGGCGCCGGTCTCAACGGGGGCGAGATCGTCTGTACCCAACGTGCCGGCCGCAGACCGGCGGGTGACGGCCGCAGCGGCCCAAACGGTGAGTGCGCTCACACCGGAATGCGGTCCACGACGGGCGATAGTGGCAGCTTCCGGGCACCCGCGCCACAGCCTGCCGACGGGGTGTTCGCACAGGTCACGACCGGTCGGCGCGCCCCGCGCAGCCGGCCCTTCGAATCCACGGCGGCCGCCCCCCGTACGACCGGAGGTCGTAACAAGGGGGTCTTGGCGGCGCCCGATCCGGCATGCCAACAATGGCTCAGTCGTCAGCCGCACCGGCACCTGTCCCGCCGGTAGCGACTTACTGCCAGGTCACGCCCCACGACCGTTTCGGCCCCTGTCCGGCCGTGGTCCAAGGCGGGGCGTGACCCGGCCCAACCTGATTGAGGTCCTGTTCTAGATGCCCACTTTCAAGCTCCGTATGCGCACTTCCGCCGCGATCCTCGCCGGCGCCGCCGGTCTGACCGCCCTGGGCGCGGGTGTGCTGCCCGCCACCGCGAACGCCGCCACCCTGTCCCCGCAGGCCGTGGCCGCCCAGATCGTCCCGGCGAACCAGCTGGCCTCCTTCAGCCAGATCATCGCCCACGAGTCCAGCTGGAACGTGACCGCGACCAACGCCAGCTCGGGCGCGTACGGCCTGGCCCAGGCGCTGCCGGGCTCCAAGATGGCGACGCACGGCTCCGACTGGAAGACCAACGCGACCACCCAGATCAAGTGGGCGCTGGACTACATGAACACCCGCTACGGCAGCCCGAACGCCGCCTGGAACTTCTGGCAGGCCAACCACTGGTACTAAGCCGACCACCTCGGCTCACCGGACTCCACCCGCATCCTGACCACTCCCCCCTCACCCCGGGGGTCGGACAGGGATCACCGGGGTGACCCCAGAGGGCCCGGGCCCGCGCGATCCGCGTGGCCCGGGCCCTCTCGTGGTTCGCGCACACCTCTCGCAGGTCGCGCGGCGCCTCCCGCGGTTCGCCCAGCCCGCGCCCCGGCTCGCCCGACCCGCCCCACCGTTCGCCCCGCCTGCTCCTGGTTCGCCCAGCCCGGGCCACCCGCCGCTCAGAGCTCGCCGGTGAGCCCGAGCAGTTCCCGCATCCGCGCGTACTTGGCGGCCAACCGCTCGGCGGTGGCGGCGTCCAGCGCGGCCAGCCGGGCCGGGTCCGAGTTGTGGGCGAGGTCGGCACGCTTGACCAGCAGCGCGCCCGGCGTGGCCAGGACCCGCGCGGTGTACGCCTCGACCGGCTCGTCGGGGCGGCGGGTGAGCGCGTCCACGATCGTCTTGGTGGCCCCGGGGAGCGCGGCCCCCGCCAGCCACTCCCGGCTCAGCCGGTCGTCCTCGACGGTGTCGTGCAGCCAGCCCGCCGCGATCTGGGCGTCGCTGCCACCGCGCGCGGCCGTCCCGTGCGCGACCGCCGCGATGTGCTCGCCGTACGGGTGGCCGTTCTTGTCGACCTGCCCCTCGTGCGCGCGGCGGGCGATCGCCTCCACCTCGGCCAGGCTCAGGTACTCGGGTTCCATCGGCGCGTTCTCGGGCTCCATCGGCTCATCGTAGGCCCGTGGTCTGCCCGTTCACGCTCACTGGTTTACTGCCCCGGGGCGGGAGACCCCCGGCCCACCCGGCAGACCGTCCGAGCGATCCGAGGAACCATGCCATCCCTGCACCCCCTGCTGTCCGGATTCGCCCCGATCTGGGCGCTGACCGGGATCGGCTACCTGGTCGGCCGGACCGGGCTGCTCGGGCCGCACGCGGAGCCGGTGCTCAACCGGTTCGTCTTCCACGTGGCGATGCCGGCCTCGCTGTTCCTGATGATCGTCCGCACCCCGCTGGACCACTTCGCCAACCCCTCGATGCTCGCCTTCACCGCGGGCACCGTCGTCTCGATCGGCCTCGGGCTGCTCGCCGGGCGCCTGCTGTTCCGGCGCAAGACCGGCGAGTTGGCGATCGGCGCGATGGCCTGCGGGTACGTCAACTCGGCCAACCTCGGCATCCCGGTGGCGATGCAGCTCCTCGGCGACGCCTCCTTCGTCGCACCGGTGGTGCTGTTCCAGATCCTGGTCGTCACGCCCGCGGTGCTGGCCGTCCTCGACGGCGGCGCGGCCGGCCGCCGGGCCCTGCTCACCCTGCCACTGCGCAACCCCATCCTGTTGGCCACCGCGCTCGGCGCCGCCGCCTCCGCCGGCGGGCTGCACCTGCCCGCCGAGCTGAACCGTTCCTGCGAGCTGCTCGGCGGCGCCGGCGTGCCGACCGCCCTGGTCGCCCTCGGCATGTCGCTGCACAACCGCCCGCCGGCCACCGGCCGTTCGCGCCACGCCGAGGTCGGGCTGACCGTCGCGGTCAAGACCCTGATACAGCCGCTGGTCGCCTTCGCGGTGGCCGGCCCGCTGCTCCACCTCCCTGCGCACCAACTCCTCACCGTGGTGCTCTTCTCCGCCCTGCCCACCGCGCAGAACGTCTACGTCTACGCCCGCGAGTACGGGCAGGGCACCGGGCTCGCCCGGGACTCGGTGCTCTGGTCGACCCTGGCGTCGATGGCGACCCTGTCGGTGATCAGCTGGTCCCTCGCCGCGTAGCCGGAGCCTTCCGGAGAGGTGACGGCCACCCGTACACGGCACGACAGTTGTCACCCGCGAGCCGTACAAAAGCGGGGAACCGGGGCCCTCGCCGGGCTCCCGGTGGAATGCTGGCGGCCATGAGCCAACCGGACCTTCGTTCCGCAGAGTTCCACCACTGTCCGTCCGTCGTCACGCTGCCGCAGACGGACGTGGACCACTACAACACCGTTCCGCGCGGTGCCTTCCTGATCGATCCGCGCCTGCGCTGCGACCTCGCCGGCGGGCACGGCGGCACCCATTCCGCGCTGGTCCAGGGCGTCGGCTTCGACCTGCACTGGGCGTCCTGGCCCGAGTACCTGGTCGAGGTCGGGCCGCGCTGCCCGGCCGTCGGCCCGCACGAGGGGCCGGAGCCGCCGCGCGACCCCAACATCTGCCTGCTGCGCGAGGACCACCCCGGGCCGCACTACGGCGAGACCTGGTTCTGACGCCCCGCCGGTCACTCCACCAGACCGGTGGTGCCCGCCGAGTCCAACCGCAACGCCTTCCCGAGCCGGCCCGGGGGCACCACCCGGCCGGCCCGGGAGGCGCCCAACAGACGGATCAGCGCCCGCAGACCGGTCGGGTGCCTCCTTACACCCCCGCGGAGGCCCATCATGTCCGCCCGCACCACGCCCTCCCCCACCCGCACCGCCGCCTTCCTCACCGCCTACGACGCGCTGCTGGCCCGCTGGCCCGTCCCGGTCGAGCACCTCACCGTCCGAACAGCCCACGGCACCACCCGGATCAACGCCTGCGGCCCTCCCGACGGTCGCCCCCTCGTCCTGCTGCACGGCGGCGGCGCCACCTCCACCATGTGGTTCGCCAACGTCGCCGCGTGGACGGCCGCCGGGCACCGCGTCCTCGCCCCCGACCTCATCGGCGACCCGGGCCGCAGCGTCCACGACGGCGCCCCACTCGCCGGCGTCCCCGGGCTGCTCGGCTGGCTGGACACCGTCCTCGACCGACTCGGCCTCCCCCGGGCCGACTTCTGCGGCCACTCCTACGGCGGCTGGATCGCCCTGGAGTACGCCCTGCACGCGCCCGCCCGGGTCGGCCGGCTCGCCCTCCTCGATCCCACCCAGTGCTTCGCCGGCTTCCGCCCCGACTACCTGCTGCACGCCCTGCCGCTCTTCCTCCCCCGCCGCACCGCCGCCCGGGCCCGCTCCTACCTCGACTGGGAGGCCGGCGACGGCCCCCACCCGGACCCCGGCTGGCGCGAGGTCTACGCCCTCGGATACGCCGACTTCCCCGCCACCCGCGTCATCACCGGCCCCCGCCCCGGCCTCGACCGGCTGCGCTCCCTCACCACCCCGACCCTCGCCCTGTTCGCCGAACACAGCCGCACCCACCACGCCCCCCGGATCGCCGAGGCCGCCCGCCGCGCCCTGCCCGAGGCGACGGTCGCCGTCCTGCCGGGCCTCTCGCACCACCACCTGCCCATGGCGGGCGCGGCGGAGGTCAACGCCCGACTGACCGGATTCCTCGCCGCCTCCCGCGGCTGACGGCGGGGCCGTTCGGACGGCACGGACGCCACGCCCGCGCCGAACTGGCCCGGCCGCTGCGCGCAAGCCGCCGGCGACGGATTGGCCCGAACTCACCAGTGTCGCCAAATCCCTTGTACCGCACTCGACTTGGCGCTGGCAGACTGGCGTCGCCACGTCGGCCCACCACTCCCTGGAGTCTCAATGATGAAGTCAAGATGCCTGCGCGACCGGTGGGGCGGAGGTGAAGATCCGGTTGTCGCGCAGGAGCGCCCACAGCACGTTC